>DAONOU010000110.1:0-8121 GCA_035409265.1 Arachnia sp.
CCCGCCCGGGTGGCCGGGGTGGACGCCAGGATGAAGGCTCATGGGTTGATACTACTGAATGTAGTTTTTTCTCAGCGGGCGGACCCGACGACGGCGCCCGCGCGGTCGATGCACACGACGTCGACGCTGACCGGGGCGCCGCGGAGCACCTTTTCGGCCTCGGCGCGGGCGGCCGCGGCGACGGCGTCGCCCAGGTGGACGCCCGCGGCGTGGCACGCCTGGAGCGCGCCCATGGCGGTGTTCGCCGCCCGGACCTCGGCCGCCAGCTCGGGGGAGGCGCCCGCCGACACCGCGAGCCGGGCCAGGTGCGCCGGGTCGACGGCGGTGCGGTGCGAGTGCAGGTCGAGGTGGCCCGCCGCGAGCTTGCTCAGCTTCGCGAAGCCGCCGACGAGGGTGAGCCGCTCGACGGGGTGGCGCGACACGTACTTCAGCACGGCGCCGACGAAGTCGCCCATGTCCAGCAGAGCCAGCTCGGGGAGGCCGAACAGCTCCATGGCGACCCGCTCGGACGTCGATCCCGTGCACCCGGCCAGGTGCGTCAGCCCGGCGGCGCGGGCCACGTCGACGCCGCGGCGGATCGAGTCGATCCACGCGGAGCACGAGTAGGGGACCACGACCCCCGTGGTGCCGAGGATGGAGATGCCGCCCACGATCCCGATCCGCGGGTTCCACGTGCGCCGGGCCAGCTCCTCCCCGCCGTCGACCGAGATCTCGACGACCGCGTCCGCCGCGACGCCGAGGCGCTCGGAGGCGCGGGCCAAGTTCTCGGCGAGGTAGCCGCGCGGGCCCGGGTTGATCGCGGGCTCGCCGACGGCCAGCGGCAGCCCGGGCAGCGTGACCCGGCCGACGCCGGGCCCGCCGCGGAACACCAGCCCGGAGCCGGGTTCCCCGCGCCGGACCCGCGCCCGGATCACCGCGCCGTGCGTGACATCGGGGTCGTCGCCGGCGTCCTTCTGCACCGCGGCCATCGCGACGCCGTCGCCCAGCTCCTCCTGGGTCAGCGCGAACGCGGGCTCGTGCCCCTTGGGTAGCACGATCTGGACGGGGTCGGGGAACTCGCCGGTGTGCAGGGCCTCCCAGGCGGCGGTCGCCGCCGCGGTGGCGCAGGCACCCGTCGTCCACCCCGGGCGCAGCCCGGAGGCCTTCAACTGCCCACGTCTTCCGCCCGCCGCGTCCGTCACGCCACCACACTATCCATTCGGTTGACGGGTAGACTGCCCGGCCATGGAGTTCCTGAGCCAAGCAGCCGCGGCGCGCGCGGCCTCCGTCGAGATGGTCACGCTGACCCGGGCCGCGAAGGACAAGGCGCTGCATGCCATGGCCGACGCGCTCGCCGCCGCGGAGCCGGAGCTGCTGGAGGCCAACGCGGTCGACGTCGCCGCCGCGCGCGAGGCGGGCACCGAGGAGTCCATCGTCGATCGCTTGGCGCTGAACCCCTCGCGCGTCGCGGGCATGGTTCAGGGGCTGCGCGACCTCGCCTCGCTGCCGGACCCCGTCGGCGACGTGGTGCGCGGCTGGCGCCTCCCCAACGGCGTAACGGTCCGCCAGGTGCGCGTGCCGTTCGGCGTCGTCGGCATCATCTACGAGGCGCGCCCGAACGTGACGGCCGACGCCGCGGGCATCTGCGTCAAGTCCGGCAACGCCGCGCTGCTGCGCGGGTCGTCGTCGGCCCTCAACACCAACCGGGTCACGGTCGCGGCCCTGCGCCGCGGGCTCGAGGCCGCCGGCGTCACGCCCGACGCCGTGCACCTGGTCGAGGGCGGCCGCGAGGTCACCGGCGAGATGATGCGCGCCCGGGGCCTCGTCGACGTCCTCATCCCGCGCGGCGGCGCCGGCCTGATCCGCGCCGTCGTCGATGGGTCGACGGTGCCCGTGATCGAGACCGGCACGGGCAACTGCCACGTCTACGTCGACGCGGACGCCGACGTCGACCAGGCGGTCACCATCCTGCTCAACGCCAAGACGCAGCGCCCGAGCGTGTGTAACGCGGCGGAGACGCTGCTCGTCCACCGCGACATCGCCGACCGCTTCCTGCCCGCCGCGCTCCAGGCCATGGCGGGCGCGGGCGTCACCGTCCACGGCGACGACGCCACGCGCGCCTACTCCGACGCCGTCGTCCCCGCAGGGCCGGAGGAGTACGACGCCGAGTACCTCACGCTCGACCTGGCCGCGAAGGTCGTCGACACCATCGACGAGGCGCTGGAGCACATCCGCACCCACACCACCGGCCACTCGGAGACGATCGTCACCTCGGACAAGCGCGCGGCCGAGCGGTTCGTCGCCGAGGTCGACGCCGCGGCCGTCCTCGTCAACGCGTCCAGCCGGTTCGTCGACGGCGGCGAGTTCGGGTTCGGCGCGGAGATCGGCATCTCGACGCAGAAGCTGCACGCCCGCGGACCCATGGGCCTCGCGGAGATGACCAGCACCAAGTACGTCATCGAGGGAGACGGACAAACCCGGGCGTAGTGGCTCCGTTAATTGGTTTCGACACGGGCGCTCGTTCCTCGCGGCCCGGCTCAACCAGCGTGAGGCGCTGCTAGGATCGCGTGCCATGAGCCTTCTTCTGGAGACCGCGGCCTCCGTGCCGACCTGGGTCATGGGCGCCCTCGCGCTGTTCATCCTTCTTGGCGCGCTCGGGTGGGTCATCGGCTTCGGCTCCGGGCGACCGAACTCGAAGTGACCTCCACCGAGCTGGCGCTCGCGCGCACCGAGCGCGACGGGCGGCGCTACCGCCTCGGCGTGATGGGCGGCACGTTCGACCCCATCCACCACGGCCACCTCGTGGCCGCCTCCGAGGTCGCGGCCGAGTTCGGCCTCGACGAGGTCGTCTTCGTCCCCACGGGCGTGCCCTGGCAGAAGCGCGAGCGCGACGTCTCCATGGCCGAGGACCGCTACCTGATGACGGTCATCGCGACGGCCTCCAACCCGCGCTTCTCTGTCTCCCGGGTCGACATCGACCGCGAGGGCGACACCTACACCGTCGACACCCTGAAGGACCTGCGGGCCGAGCGCGGCGACGACACGGACCTGTTCTTCATCACCGGCGCCGACGCCCTCCGCCAGATCCTCACCTGGCGCGGCGCGGACCAGCTGTTCGACCTCGCGCACTTCGTCGGCGTCACCCGCCCCGGCGTGCCGCTGAGCGAGGACGACCTCTCCCACCTGCCCGACGACGCCGTGACGCTCCTCGAGGTGCCCGCGCTGTCGATCTCCTCGACGGCGTGCCGCGACCGCGTGCGCGTTCACAAGCCCATCTGGTACCTCGTGCCCGACGGCATCGTTCAATACATCGCAAAGCGGGGCCTGTACCCGGCCCCCGGATCCGGAGTCTCTGATGACCGTTCCTAGCCACGTCCTCGACTCGGTGCTCGTCGCCGCGCAGGCCGCCGCGGACAAGAAGGGCCGGAGCATCGTCGCGTTCGACGTGTCCGAGCAGCTCGCCATCACCGACGTCTTCCTCATCGCCTCGGCCAACAACGAGCGACAGGTGGGCGCCATCGTCGACGGCGTCGAGGAGACGCTGTTGACCCACAAGCTGAAGCCGACCCGCCGCGAGGGGGACCGCGAGAACCGCTGGGTGCTGCTCGACTACCTCGACTTCGTCGTCCACGTCCAGCACACCGAGGAGCGCACGCTCTACAACCTCGAGCGCCTGTGGAAGGACTGCCCGCAGATCCCGCTCGACATCCACCTGCCGGAGATCATCGACGACGACGAGGTGGAGACGCCGGACTGGATCTGACCGCCTTAAGAGGTAGCTCTTTGTTGGTAGACCAACAAAAGTCTCCCTCCTAAGCGGTCGGTGGGCCTCACGCGGCGCAAGGAGGAGCGATGATCGAGGGAACGACGCTTGTCGTGCTGCGGCACGGCCAGACGGACCTCAACGCCACAGGGCGGTTCCAGGGCCAGGCCGACATCCCGCTGAACGCGACGGGGGTCGCGCAGGCGGAGTCCGCTCGCCGACGGCTCGCCGGCATCCGGTTCGACGCCGTGTACTCCTCGCCGCTCAGCCGCGCCTTGGACACCGCCCGGCTCGTTCGCCCGGCCGCGGACGTCGTCACGGACCCGCGGCTGATGGAGATCGACGTCGGCAGCTGGTCCGGCCGGACCTGGGACGAGGTCAAGGCCGAGATGCCCGACTACGAGCGTAACTACGCCAACGGGGTCGACTTCCGCCGCTCTCCGACGGGGGAGACGCTCGCCGAGGTCGTCGCACGGGGGCTCCCGGCCGCGATCGAGATCGCCGAGCGGCACCCGGGCGGTCTGGTCCTGGTCGTCGCGCACGGCCTCCTGCTGAACCGCGTGATCCACGCGCTGCTGGGCCTTGAGGGCCGCGTCCTCGGAGGCCTCGGCAATGCGCACCACTCGGAGCTGCTCTTCACCCACGGCGCCTGGCGCCTACAGGCGCACAACGTCTCCTAGACGCGGGGCTGGCGCGCGATCCACTCCGACAGCTCGACGCGCGGGCCGGTGAAGAACGGGGTCTCCTCGCGGACGTGGAGCCGGGCCTCGACGCCGCGCTGGTGGCGCATGGCGTCGACGAGGCTGTGCAGCTCGTCGGCCTCGAACGCCAGCAGCCACTCGTAGTCGCCCAGCGCGAACGCGGCGAGAGTCGAGGCGACGACCTCGGGGTACTCGCGGCCTGCCATGCCGTGCTCGCGGAGCATCTTCGAGCGGTGCTCCTCGTCGAGGTAGTACCAGTCGTAGCTGCGCACGAACGGGTACACCGTCAGCCAGGGACGCGGCGCGAATCCCGCGAAGCAGCTGGGCACGTGCGTGCGGTTGAACTCCGACGGCCGGTGCACGCCGACGCTCGACCAGACCGGCTCGAGCGAGGCACCGAGAACGCTCCGGCGGATGGCGTGGTAGGCCGCCTGCAGCTTGGCGGCGTCGTCGGCCAGCAGCCAGACCATGAGGTCGGCGTCGGCGCGGAAGCCGCCGATGTCGTAGAAGCCGCGGACGGTCACGCCCGTGGCGGCGACGGCGTCCTCGACCTCGGCGAGGGCCCCGTCCCGTGGCAGCGGGGCGGCCGTCGCGAACACGCAGTACATCGCGTACAGCGACGAGGCGTTGATGGCCTCGAGGTCCACATCGGTCTGGTCGCGCTCGTCGCGGCCGGGGTGCTTCACGATGGTTCTCCTTCGGGGGCGGGGTTGTCAGCGGGGGAGGCAGCACTCGACACCCGCGGGGGCGCAGGCGAGGGTGGGTGCGGAGAGCTCGCCGCGGGCGGCGGCGGCCATCTCCACGAGCTTGTCCACCAGCAGCTCGACGAACTCGGGGTCCGCGTCGACGGTGGCCGCGCGCTGGTAGGCGAGGCCCTGGGCGTCGGCGGTCTCCTTGGCCTGGGTGTCGAGGTCGTAGCGGACCTCCATGTGGTCCGAGATGAAGCCGATAGGGGCGGTGACGACGCCGGCGACGCCGTCGAGCTCCTCCATCCGGTCGTTGACGTCGGGCTCGAGCCACGGCACGTGCGGCGAGCCGGAGCGCGAGCAGTAGGTGAGCTCCCAGTCGAGCTTCTCGCCCAGCTCCGCCGACGCCAGTTCGGCGACGGCGGCGGCGACCCGCAGGTGCTGCGCGTCGTAGCGAGAGCCCTCCTCACCCGAGGCGGACGCGCTGTTCATCGCCCGGGGGATGGAGTGCGTCACGAAGAGCAGCTTCAGCGGCGCGGCGGCCCCGACCCGCGCGCGCAGCTCCCGCCACGCGGCCACGACGGCTCGGGCCTGGGCCCGCGCGAACTCGGGGGTCTCCGCGAACGGTCCCACCTTGTCGAACCGCACACGGCCGTCGACGCCCGCCTCGGCCCTCTCGAGATCCTCGCGATACTGCCGGCAGCTGGAGTACGACGAGTAGGCCGACGTCGCCAGCGCCGCGACGCGCTCGTGGCCGTCGTCGGCGAGGCTCCCGACGGTCTCCGCGAAGAACGGGTGCCAGTTGCGGTTGCCGATCACGACCGGGACGCTCACGCCGCGACGACGCAACTCCTCGGAGATGCGCGCCATGAGGGCCGCGTTCAGCTCGTTGATCGGGGACTTGCCGCCGAACAGCTCGTAGTGCTGCGACACCTCGAGGAGGCGCTCGTCCGGGATGCCCTTGCCCGCCGTCGCGTTGCGCATGAACGGGAGGACGTCCTCCGACCTGTCCGGGCCGCCGTAGGAGGCGAGCATGACCGCGGTGTAGGGGGCGAGGCTCACACGGCCTCCGAGACCTTGTGCACCGTCTCCAGGTCGCACACCTTGAGGTTGGTCACCGGGCACGTCAGCTCCTCCATCGCGTTCGGGTTGATATCGACCGGCGCGCCGATGCCGTACAGCTCCTCCATCGCGTGGAGGTACTCGTCGGTGCGGCCCTGCTCCGCGGCCAGCCGCGCCCGCGACGAGGGCACGTGCAGCAGTCGCGTCGCCAGGCGCCGCAGCGCGAGCGCGGCGGCGTCAAGGGTGAGGGGGCGCTGAGGGAGCCGCGCCACCTCGTCGTCGACCAGCGCCATCACGGACTCGCGCAGGCCGACGACCGCGGGGTCGACGACGCGGGAGCGCAGCTTGGTCAGCGCCACGGCGATGCCCTCGTTGACGATGACCTGCGCGCGCCGGGTGTCCTCGGCGATGCCGCCGCCGAGCGAGTCCTGGATGGTGGGCAGGTCGATCAGCCGGATGCCCGTGAGCTGGCCGACCCGCGGGTCGACGTCGCGGCGCAGCGAGAGGTCGAGGAAGGTGGTCGAGCGGGTGACGTCGTCGACGCCGACGACGATCGCGCCCTGGCCGCGGCAGGTCACCACGAGGTCCGCCGTCGCGAGCCCTTCCGTCACCGAGCTCACCTGGGCGGTGCCATGGCTGGCGGCGAACTCGGCGCCGCGCCCGCTCGCGGAGTGCACGGTGATGTTGCGGACGCCGCGGGCCCGCGCGGCGGCGACCACGGCGCCCGCGTAGGACCCGGTGCCGATCAGCAGCATGTTCAGCGACGCCCAGTCGGCGCCGACGAGGTCGAGGCCCGCGCTCACGACGGAGCGGCCCGCGCCCTCCAGCGTGGTCTCGCGCGCTACGCGCCGCGAGGCCTTGAGCGCCTCGTCGACGGCGATCGTCAGGGCGAGGGACGTGCGCCCCTCGGCCTGCGCCTGGGCGAGCGCCCTGCGGAGCTGTCCGGCGATCTCGCGCTCGCCGACGACCATCGAGTCGAGGCCGGACGCGACCCGGAACAGGTGGCCGAGCGCGGCCTCGCCGAGGAACAGGTCCCAGGCGGGGGGCATGGCGAAGCGTTCGTTGATGACGGCCCGCATCATGCTGCTCGTGATGCCGGGCTCGGTGTCGAGCAGCACCTCCACGCGGTTACAGGTGCTGAGCAGGACGACGCCCGTGACGCCGTCGACGGCGTGCAGGCGCTCCGCGAGGCCGGCCACATCGTCACTGATGCGCTCGACCTCGGCGAGACCCTGGCGGTCGTGCTGAATGGAGAAGATGGTCATCGTCACAGTGCCCCCCATTCAACCACCACGGCTCGCGTGGGGCAGAATCGAGGCACCATGAGTTCACTTCTCGCCGCCCTGAGCGGCCGCCGCCCCGACCGCCTGCCCGTCTGGTTCATGCGTCAGGCGGGCCGCTCACTCCCCGAATACCGCGAGGTGCGGGGCGAGACCACGATCCTCGAGGCCTGCCTCATCCCCGAGCTGGCCGCCGAGATCACGCTGCAGCCGGTGCGCCGCCACAAGGTGGATGCGGCCATCTTCTTCTCCGACATCATGACGCCGCTCGTGCTGGCGGGCGTCGGCGTCGACATCGTGTCCGGGATCGGCCCCGTGATCGACGAGCCGGTCCGCACCGCCGCGGACGTGGACAGGGTCGTCGGCCTCGTCGACATGGATCCCTCCGCGATCCAGGAGGCCGTGCGGATCGCGGTCGCGGAGCTGGGGGAGGAGACCCCGCTGATCGGCTTCGCCGGGGCGCCGTTCACGCTGGCCGCCTACCTCGTGGAGGGCCGCGGCTCCCGCGACCACCTCGCCGCGCGCGCCATGATGCACGCGGACCCGGCCGCGTGGGACCGGCTTCTCGCCTGGTGCGCGGAGCTGTCCGGGCGCTTCCTCTCGGCGCAGGTCGACGCCGGTGCCCGCGTGGTTCAGCTGTTCGACTCCTG
>DAONOU010000111.1:0-2023 GCA_035409265.1 Arachnia sp.
CCGACGAGTTCCAGCCCACGTTCTGGTACTACGTCGGCACGGTCGTGATGAACCTCGCGTACTTCGGGGTCGCTATCTGGCTGGGCCGCCAGGCCTGGCTGCAGGCCAAGGCGGCCGAGGAGCTGGCCACGAGCCGCGAGCTGGTCCAGGCCCAGGCCCGGCAGCTGGCCGACCAGGCGGTGATCGCCGAGCGCCTGCGCATCGCCCGCGACCTGCACGACTCGGTTGCCCACCACATCTCGCTGATCGGCGTGCAGACCGCCGCGGCCCGGCGCGCGATGGACACGAAGCCCGAGCTCGCGGCCGAGGCCATGCGCGGGGTCGAGGACATGTCCCGCGACGCCGTCGCCGAGCTGCGCAGCATGCTCGGATCGCTGCGCGACGTCCATGAGGACGGCGGCCTGAAGACCGTCCAGGCGCTCGCCGCGCTCGCGGAGGAGTCCAGCGACGCGGGGCTCCGCGTGGCCTACGAGTGCGTGGGCGACCCGGCCGCCGCGGAGCGGCTGAACCCGATGCAGTCGTCGAACCTGCTCCGGATCGCGCAGGAGTCGCTCACGAACGTTCGCCGCCACTCGACGGCGACCGAGGCCCGCGTCGTCGTCCGGCTGGAGGACGGGATCGAGCTGGAGATCACCGACAACGGCCTTCCCGTGCCGAACACCGCCGGCTCCGGCCTCGGCCAGGTGGGCATCCGGGAGCGCGCGGCGGCCATGGGCGCCGAGGTCGAGATCGGCCCCCGCGCGTCCCGCGGCTACCGCGTCCGCGTCGCCCTTCCCCGAAAGGCAGCCTTGTGATCCGCGTCGCCCTTGTCGACGACCATGCCCTCGTGCGGCGCGCGTTCTCCCTGATGCTGTCCATCGAGGACGACATCGAGCTGGTCGGCGAGGCCGGCGACGGCGACGAGGCGGTTCGGCTCGCCGAACGCACCGCGCCGGACGTGATGCTGATGGATATCGAGATGCCTCGCCGCAACGGCCTGGAGGCCACGCGAGCCGTCCGCGCCGCCGGCGACACCCAGGTGATCATCTTGACGACGTTCGACCGCGACGACTACCTCTTCGACGCCCTCGACGCCGGCGCCGCGGGCTTCCTGTTGAAGAACAGCGAGCCGGAGCGCCTGCTCGAGGCCATCCGCACCGTCGCCGCCGGTGGGGGGCTCCTGGCCCCGGAGGTCACGCGCCGCGTGATCGCGCAGGCGGTGCAGGGCCACCGCGTCGCCGAGCCCGACCGCGCCGTCGGACGCCTGACCGATCGCGAGCTGGAGGTGCTCCGCGAGATCGCGAGCGGTTTCAGCAACGCGGAGATCGCCGCCCGGCTGTTCGTCAGCGAGCCCACCGTGAAGACGCACGTGTCCAGCACGTTGAGCAAGCTGGGCGTCCGAGACCGCGTCCAGGCGGTGATCTTCGCCTACGAGCACGGCCTCGTCTAGCCCGCTCGTTGAGCCAGGCGCGCGCGAAGCACCGCGACTGTGTCGAAGCGTCTTGCGCCCGGTTCATGGACTCATCCGATCGGATGAGGGACGCGAACACGAAGATGGTTCGCGCGACCGATGCCGCGGGCGCGGCAGTCCGGCAGGCTGGATGACATGTTGGACATCGACTCCGTCACCCGAAGATTCGGCGAGCTGACCGCCCTCGACAACGTCTCGTTCTCCGTGCCGGACGGCGCCTTCACGGGCTTCGTCGGCGGCAACGGCGCGGGCAAGACCACCACGATGCGGATCGTCATGGGCGTGCTCGCCCCGACGTCCGGCGAGGTGCGCTGGAACGGCCACCCGATCACCGCCCGCGACCGCGCGGAGTTCGGCTACATGCCCGAGGAGCGCGGCCTGTACCCCAAGCAGCCGATCCTCCCCCAGCTGGCGTTCCTCGGCGAGCTGCACGGCATGCAGCCCAAGGCGGCGCGGCAGGCCGCGGAGGCGCTGCTGGCGCGGTTCAACCTCGGCGACCGGACCGGCGACAAGCTGGAGAAGCTGTCGCTCGGCAACCAGCAGCGCGTGCAGATCGCGGGCGCGGTGATCGCC
>DAONOU010000111.1:2123-8083 GCA_035409265.1 Arachnia sp.
CTCAGCCGCGGCCCCGTCCGATCCTTCGGGCCGATCGTCCGGCCCCTCAGCGACTACTACCGTGAGGTCACCCGATGAACGCCACGCCCGAACCCGTCCGCCATCCCTGGCTGATCGTCGCCCGCCGCGAGGTGATGGCGCAGCTCACGAGCAAGGTCTTCTGGGTCGGCACCCTCTCCACCATCGGCGTGATCGTCCTCGCCTTCCTCGTGTCGAACCTCATGGCCGGGATGGGCGGCACGAGCCGCGTCGCCGTCGCCTCGGACGAGGCGACGGCCGTCATCGCCGTGGCGAAGTCGCAGGGCGTCGACGTCGAGGCCGTCCGCGTGCAGCCCGACGCGCTGGCCGCCACCGTCGCCGACGGCCAGGCCGAGGCGGCGCTCTCGTTCGACGACGGCTGGAAGCTCGCGTTCAGGAATCCCACCGACGCCCCGACGCTGACCGACGCCGTGCGGACCTATCAGATCGAGCAGAACGCCGCCGCCAGCGGCGTGGACGCCACCCAGATCCTCGCGCACACCGAGCTCGCCATGGTCCCGCTGGACGGCAACGAGTCCAACACGATCGCGCTCCTGATCGCCACCTTCGCGTTCGCGATCCTGTTCATGTTCTCCGCGATGACGTTCGGCATGCAGATCGCGCAGTCGGTGGTCACGGAGAAGGAGTCCCGGATCGTCGAGATCCTCGCCGCGGCGGTGCCGATCCGGCAGCTGCTCATCGGCAAGGTCGTCGGCAACTCACTGCTCGCCCTCTCCCAGGTGGTCCTGATCGTGGCCGCCGCGCTCGTCGGGATGTCGTTCACCGAGTACAAGTCGATGATCGCTCTGGTCGCCCCGGTCGCCGGCTGGTTCGTGCTGTTCTTCCTCGTCGGCTTCGCGTCGCTGGCCTGCCTCTGGGCTGCCGCCGGCTCGATGGCCACCCGCGTCCAGGACCTCAGCCAGACGACGACGCCGCTCACCACGATCATCATGCTGGTCTACATCGTGGGTATGTTCGCCCGCGGCACGATGGCCGAGGTGCTGAGCTACGTGCCGATCGCGTCGACGGTCGTCATGCCCGGCCGCCTCCTGAGCGGCGAGGCCACCTGGCTCCACGCGCTGGCCTCGTTGGTCATCTCCGGCCTCTTCATGATCGTGGCCATCTGGTTCGGCGAGCAGGTCTACCGCCGCGGCCTCCTCCAAACCAACGCCGTGATGTCCCTCAAGGACGCCTTCCGCCGCACCGCCGACGCCTAAGCCCTAGGCTAGACTGGCTAACAGACTAGGCTGTTGGACAGGAGGAGTCATGTCGGCACTACGAGAGATCGGGATCTTCGATGCGAAGGCGCGGCTGTCTGAGCTGCTTCACGACGTCGAGGCGGGCGAGAGCCTCACGCTCACACGGCGGGGCGTGCCCGTTGCACGGCTCGTCCCCGTGCCCAAGCAGGCCGAGCGCGCGAGCGCGCTCCGACGGCTGCGGGAGCTAGGTAGCCAGGCGCAGGCGGGCGGCAGCGGCATCACTTCCGAGGAGCTGACCGCCTGGCGCGACGAGGGACGACGCTGATGCTGGTCGTCGACTCGTCCATCCTCATCTCGTCCTTCCTCCCGGACGAGTCCGGGCCAGACCTTGAGGCGCTCTTTGACGGCTACGACGAGATCTTGGCGCCCGGCCTGTTGTGGGCCGAGCTGCGCAACGTCCTCCTCGTCGCAGAGCGACGCGGGCGCGTCACTGACATAACCAGCGACGCCGTGATGGAGGCGGTCGACGCACTCGGCATCGTCGTCGATCACGCCCTCCCCGGCCCGAGGGTGACCCGCCTCGCCCGTCGGCATGGCCTTTCAGCCCACGACTCGCTCTACCTGGAGCTCGCCATCCGCCGCGATGCGCCGCTGGCGACCCGCGACAGCAGGCTCGCACGCGCCGCCCGGGCCGAGGGGATCCGCGTCGAGCCCTGAGTCAGGCTCGCCGCCGTGGTCTCGATCCGGCAGCTGCTCGTCGGCAAGCCGTTACCGGCGCGGCCTCCTCCAGACCAACGCTGTGATATCGCTCGAGGATGCCATCAGCCGCCCGAACAGCTCACACGGAGCCAAGTGAATCGCTCCGAGGTTACTGGAGGGTCTCACGCCCGAGAGGATGATGATCACGCCAGCCCCGAGGAAGTATCCGCCGGAGCTTCGCAAGCGTGCGTTGCGGCTTGTTGCCGAGGGCCCGGCAAGAAGGCCCAAGAAGTTGCTACTCGGTTACCCAATGGAACCCTTGAGGCAGCCCCATCACCCTAAGTCAGCAGCACCTTCTCCATACCTACACATCTCTTCGATGCGAAAACCCTGGGGCGCAGACTCTAGCAGCGACTCTTTCCACTGGGGTACGCTGTGATGATTTGCTGCTGAGCGTTTGTGATGACGATAAATCGCTGAGTGAGCACCACCCTGCCATGAGAGTTGGCTAGATAAAAATACCTGTCATGGCAGAATTTCCCACCTCCGGCTGGCCTGACTCGATCCGCGTCGTCAATTGTCCACAGCATCACAAAGTCTGCCAGGTCGCGCCACGTTCGCGCCGTGAGGAAAGTAGCAGCATTTTCCGCGAAATCATTCTTGTGGCGCCCTACGATGTGCCGATACCCCCGACTGTTGTTCCCACAATTCAGGGTATGCCCGTTACCAAAATCACGGACTCGCTTCTCTTCTTTCGCCGACTGCGCACAGCCGGTCCAGATCGGAGCAACAGGTAGCTTGGGAGTCGAAGCCTGCGCCTGGGGAACTGCGCAAAAAAAGAGCAGGCAGGACAAGATGACCGAAATCGCACGAAACGTCAAGTTTCTCACACTTACAAGGCTAGCATGAGGTAGCACCCAGGAGCACCTTCCGTGCGATACCCCTCAGTCAGCTCAGCGCCTGAACAAACGAAGGCACCCCTTATACTGCCAACCCGACCGTCGCACCACACGGACGCGTTCTCCCGACCTCGACGTACTGTTGACACTCCACACGGCGCCTTCCACCACGAGACTGAGATCGCTGAGCCATGCCCCAGCCAACGGGCCAGATCGATGCGAGCGCCCCACACAATACCTTGAGAACACTCCGTAGGACTCTCTGTCCCCGCATATCCGTAGAGGTCAGCCGGACCACTGAATACGCCACAGCTCACCGCACCAGTACCGAACAATGTCGGCAACTCTGGGTCGTGCCACGCCAGCCACCAGTCTAGGCCTCACCGCGAGCCACATTTCGACGACCCGAGCATCCGGTCTCTGGGATGCAAGCTGGGGCTGTCAACCTCATCACTCACCGCGTTCGAGGCAGGCCGACACCTCAAGAGGGTCACCCCGCGTCTCTAACCTCGCATACCCGTGGCACGCTTCGCGACCCCGAGAGGCGTATTTCTCTCAGATGTGTTGGAGCGTCGACCGTGAACGCCTCGAAAATATGGACCGCCAATAAGCTCATTCCGTCACCATTATCCAGTTTTGCATATATCGCTAGGCGGTGATTAGGAAGATATGCCAGCGACTCCTGAGAGTCCCGCTGATAGTAGAGTCGATACATGTCGGGCTCAGAAGTCTCGGTCAGGAGAATCCCCCAGCTATTTAGACAGGCTGCCAAGCGCGCCACAAAACCATTCGGATCCAACATATCCACTCCTCCCTAGTCGCCAATTTCCCTGCAGATGACGCCAGTGGTCCAAGCGCGCCACCTATCCTTGAGCATATACGATGGCGCGGAAGCTCTCATCATCAACTGTTCTGGCGCATGATAGATTCTGCGCGGCTGACGGGAGGTAGTTCGGCATATGCGGCTGGCAGACCCTCACCGTCAATTACGGACCTTCGTCGTGTCACGGTCCTGGTTCGGATGCATGATCCGGGGCTCAGCATGTTGGTTTCGAAACGGACCGGCGCTTCACGCTGGGTCGGCTCAACCAGCAGTGATCAGTGCTTGTAGTCGCCGCGGTAGAACTCGAGGACCCAGCCGCTGCAGCTCCAGATGCCCATCGCGATGCCGATCAGCGTGATCCAGCCCTGGTGGAGGGCAGGGCCGAGGAAGATGACCGCGACGGTGAGCGCGGCCCAGAAGGGCCAGATGCTCTTCGGCGCGAAGAAGCCCACGGTTCCGGCGGCCTCGTAGACCTCGGCGTCGGGACGATCCTCAGGGCGCGGGTCGAAGGTGCGCGCGGTCAGCGTCAGGTAGGCCGCGATCATGCCGCCCAGCAGGCCCGTGAACCCCAGCACGAAGGTGCCGGCGATCTCGTGGGACATCAGCCAGTAGACAGGGGTCACCACCACGAAGAAGAGGAAGATGAACCAGAAAACCCACTTTTCGGCCTTCACTTGGCGGCACCTTCCAACTCGGCGTTCGTGCCGCCGTCGAGCAACTCGCCCGGATCAGCGACGTGGAGGTGCCCCTCCTCCTGGGAAAGCTCCGGATGCACCGCATCGAGAGCCGGGCTCAGCGAGCGCACGCGGGGCAGGCTGTCAAAGTTGTGCCGCGGCGGCGGGCAGGATGTCGCCCACTCGAGCGAACGGCCCCAGCCCCACGGGTCGTTGACCTCGACCTTGGGAGACTTGCGGGTGATCCACACGTTCCAGACGAACGGCAGCATCGAGACGCCGAGCAGGAAGGCGCCGAACGTCGACACCTGGTTCAGGAAGGTGAAGCCCTCCCATGCGCCGTAGTCGGCGATGCGGCGCTGCATGCCCTGCGTGCCCAGCCAGTGCTGCACGAGGAAGGTCGTGTGGAAGCCGACGAACAGCGTCCAGAAGTGCACCATGCCCCAACGCTCGTTCAGCATCTTGCCGGTGAACTTGGGCCACCAGTAGTAGAAGCCGGCGAACATCGCGAACACGACGGTGCCGAACAGCACGTAGTGGAAGTGCGCGACAACGAAGTACGTGTCGGAGATCGGGAAGTCGAGGGCCGGCGAGGCCAGGATGACGCCCGTCAGGCCGCCGAAGAGGAACGTGACGAGGAAGCCGATCGCGAACGTCATCGACGTGTTCAACGTCAACGAGCCGCGCCAGATGGTGCCGATCCAGTTGAAGAACTTCACGCCCGTCGGCACGGCGATCATGAACGTCATGAAGGCGAAGAACGGCAGGTTCACCGCGCCGGTGACGAACATGTGGTGCGCCCACACCGACACCGAGAGGGCACCGATGGACAGCGTCGCGAACACGAGGCCGTAGTAGCCGAAGACCGGCTTGCGGCTGAACGCGCTCAGCACCTCGGTGATGATGCCGAAGAACGGCAGCGCGATGACGTAGACCTCGGGGTGGCCGAAGAACCAGAACAGGTGCTGCCACAGGATGGGACCGCCCGACGCGGGGTCGAGCACGTGGCTGCCCAGCACGCGGTCGGACTCGAGCACCAGCAGGCCGGCGGCGAGGACCGGGAACACGATCAGCACGAGCAGCGACGTGACGAGGATGTTCCAGCAGAAGATCGGCATGCGGAACATCGTCATGCCCGGGGCGCGCATCGTGATGATGGTGGTGACGAAGTTCACCGCGCCGAGGATCGACGAGAGGCCCAGCAGGTAGAGGCCCATGATCCACAGGTCGTGCCCGACGCCGGGCGAGTGGATCGCGTTCGAGAGCGGGGCGTAGGCGAACCAGCCGAAGCTCGCGGCGCCGTTCGGGCTGAAGAAGCCGAGGCAGGCCATGATCGAGCCGAACAGGTACAGCCAGTAAGAGAAGCCGTTGAGCCGCGGGAAGGCGACGTCCGGCGCGCCCAGCTGCAGCGGCACGATGGCGTTGGCGAAACCCGCGAACATCGGCGTCGCGAACATCAGCAGCATGATGGTGCCGTGCATGGTGAAGAACTGGTTGAACGTCTCGAAGTTCATGAAGTCCATGCCGGGGTTCGCCAGCTCCGCGCGGATGGCGAGGGCGAGGACGCCGCCGATGCCGAAGAAGATCAGCGCGGTGACGAAGTACATGTTGCCGATGACCTTGTGGTCGGTCGTCGTCAGGTACTTCA
>DAONOU010000112.1:0-8076 GCA_035409265.1 Arachnia sp.
AGAGATCGGCTCGCGAGTGGAGGACATCCTCAGCGGCCGCGTGCAGACGGTTTCAAGGGACGACGTTCGGGCCCAACTCGCGGCGGATCGGGCCACGAGGTCCCGGTGACCCTCGACGTTCGCTACCACCCCGAGGCTCTCGCGGAGCTTCGCGCGGACGTGTCCTGGTACGACGACCGCGGAGCCGGGCTTGGCGAGCGGTTCGAGGCGGCCGTTGACGTGGTAGTCGACACGGTCTTGGAATGGCCGGAGTCAGGCGCGGTCTGGCCTGGCTGGGCCAGCATTCCGGTCGTCAGGTCGCTTCGCGTCGCGAGCTTTCCGTACAGGCTGGTGTATCTGGTGTTGCCAGGGGAACTCGTGGTCGTCGCACTTGCCCATGACAAGCGTGCTCCGGGCTACTGGCGGGATCGAGTGTCCGCCTAACACTCCGTCGATGGGCGGCGGCTCAGACGTGGCTGGCGCGATTGTGTCGAAGGATTCGATTGGCGGCCTCGGTGGCTGTCAGCCCGGCCGTGTCCGGGGCGGAGCCGCCGATGAGGATGGCCCGAAGCCCGGCAGCGCGGGCGCCCTGGATGTCCGCTATCGGGTTGTCGCCGACCATCCACGAGGTGCGGACGTCCGCGTCGGCGACCTCGATCGAGTGTCTGAAGATCGCCGGGTTCGGCTTCTCGACACCGACGCCGGCGCTGGTGATCGTTCGTTCCACCCATTTGGTGAGTCCGAGGGAGCGCACCAATCTGGGCAGTTCGGGCGCGTGGTTACTGAGGATGATGTTTCGGAAGCCGGCATCGCGGGTGCATCGGAGAGCGTCCTCGATGCCCTCCGTCAGGGACCACGCATCGAGCCTGTAGTACTGCTGAGGTACGTGCGACGCCGCGAGGCGGGCGCGTGCGGGCGAGAGCCCATTCGCGGTGTATGCCGCGATGAACATCGGCTCGACCCGAGCCCACCATTCCGCGGGTGACGGCACCTCTCGGATGGTGTCCGGATCGTGCCAGGGGAACCCACTTTTCAGGTTCGGGCGTAGCTGGTCCACGGTGGCCGTGGTGGTCGGGTCGACGACCTTCCACGCATCGAGTAGGGCACCGGACCATCGATTCTGTCGCTGCGCGATCGTGCCATCGAAGTCCCAGAAGACGACGTGGGAGATGAGCACGGCGACACGTTACCTTGTGAGAAGGGGGGCATGGTCGACGTGGGGTTGCCAGCTGTGTGGTCAACGTGGCGGATTTCGTGCAGTCGACGTCAGAATCGGGGTTTGCATGGCGGTTTCCGTCAGCATGCTGACGGAAACCGCCAAGATAACCAGGTCAGCAGGCGGGATCGAACGGAAGCCGCCACGGTGACCCGCGGCGGGGGCTCGCGCCTGGCGGACTAGACCGAGACGGGCTGCCGGGCAGCGACGATGCGGTTCAGCCACTCGGACATGACCAGCATCAGGGCGACGAGGAGGCCCGCGTAGAGCGGGAACAGCCACATGCCGAGCCAGCCGGAGAGGGCGCCGAACAGCGGGGCGACCAGGACGATCTGGATGATGCCGACGATCCGGTAGCCGCCGGACCAGCCGAGGCCGCCGGTGAGCGCGTGGCTCATGATGAACGGGCTGATGGAGGCGCCGACGCCCCAGAAGCAGTGCAGCCAGTTCATGTGCTTCGACGAGTAGTGCAGCGCGACGTAGTTGTTCAGCGCGGCATCGACGGCGCCGGCGCCCAAGCCGTAGGGGATGGCCCAGATCAGCAGCAGCCAGAACGACCCCGAGAAGGAGAAGCCCAGCAGCGCGACGGCGGTCATCCCGACGCTGACGGCGGTGACCAGCCCGGCGCCGAACCGTCTCGTCAGCCGATCCGATTGCAGGCTGGACACGATCGTGCCCGCGGCGATGATCATGGTGAGCAGGCCCGCGTAGGACACGGGGACGCCGAGGTCGGCGTGCATCACGGGCCAGCCGGCGCCCGCGAGCGAGTCCGGCAGTCCGAGGCTGATGAACGCGAGGTAGATGATCGCCAAGAGGACTGAATACACGAGGGGATCCGTTCCGGGAGGGTGGTGTGGGTACGCGGGCGCGAGTCGCCCGGGCGAACTCCCCAAACCCTACCCTTGTGTGGGATTGCGTCACCAATCGCCCTCGACCGCCGTACGATCGGGGCAAGGCTCAGCAATTATAGACATATTGCAAATCATTTATATATCTGGTGGAATGGGGTCGTGGAGATGGAGCCAGGGCTTGCCGACGCGGCGCGGCTGTTCAAGGTGTTGGGCAGCGAGTCGCGGCTGGCGTTGTTGCGCCTGGTCGGGGAGCAGCCCCGAACCGTCGGTGCGCTGGCCGAGGCGGCCGACATGTCGCAGCCGCTCGTGTCCCAGCATCTGCGCACCCTGCGGGACGCCGGCCTCGTCACGGCGCAGCGCCGAGGCAAGGAGGTGACCTATCAGGTCGCCGACCTGCACGTCTCCCACGTCATCTCGGACGCGCTCGCGCACGTCCGGGAGCCCGTGGCCTCGCCCGAGGCCGCGTCGTCCCACCGAAAGGAATCAGCATGAGCGCCACCGACGTTCACAACACCCATCACACCGTCGCCGAGCACGAGCACGGCACCGAGTGCGGCCATGAGGCCGTGAAGCACGAGGATCACGTCGACTACGTGCACGACGGCCACAAGCACGCCGCCCACGGCGATCACTACGACGAGCACTGAGCCCGTTGAGTAGGGCGCGCGGAGGACACCCGCGCGCCCTACGCCTTTTCCAGGAGCAAGAAGGGCGCGTGCAGGCGGCCCGCCCGCAGCCCGACGGCGGCGCACTCGGCAGCGAAGGCCGCGGGGCTCGGGTGGTGGTAGACGTGCTCGACGGTGTCCTCGGTGAGCACGCGCTCGCCGTCGAGGCTGAGATAGGTCATGCGCCACCGCATCGCCTCGCCGCCCAGCGGCCAGGCCTCGGCGATCCCGCGGTAGGCGATCTCACCGACGGCCTCGGCCGTGAAGACGTACGGGTCGACCCGCTCGGGCAGCTCGGGCGCCTGGAGGTCGACGAGCGCGGCGCCGCCTGTGGGAAGCCGGTTCGCGAGCTCGGCGAGCATCGCGGCCCGCTCGCCCGGATCGAAGTGCCCGATCACCCCCAGCAGCACGGCGCCGCCGATCCGTTCGGGCAGCGTGGCGTCGAAGAACCCCTCGGGCCGGATCGTGACCCGGGGGAACCACTCCGGATGCGCGGCAACCCTGGCCAGGGTGAGCGACCGCATCGCCCTGCTCGGCTCCAGGGCGTACACCCGGGCGTCCGGGACGTGTTCCAGGAGGAACGCGGCGTTCGCGCCCGAGCCCGCGCCGACGTCGAGGATCGGGCCGACCTCGGGGTGGATTCGCGGCAGCAGCATCCGCAGCGCCTCCGCCTGCGGGTCGCGTGACGCGCGCGCGAACAGGTCGTATGCGGTGGCGGTCGCGGCGTAGGGATCGTCCATGGGTCACAACGTAGACCAAAGTGATAATCACTATCAATATGTCGGCGACGTCTCCGCGTGGGTCTTCGGTCTACAGGCGCCAGCGCGCATGTTTCGGCCGCGTAACAATCTCGCGAAGGGTTCTCGTATGGACCCGAATCCGGTCCGAAGGGGGCCTCCGTCGGTTCTAGTGTTTCCTCGGCCACCGCTCCGCGGACGGCGTTTCGGTATGGATTCGAGGAGGTCATGCACCATGGCGACGAGCGTTTTCCCGCATCGCGAGAAGATCGGTTTGTACGACCCCTTGTACGAGCACGACGCGTGCGGCGTGGCCTTCGTGGCCCAGCTCGACGGCGTGGCCCGGCACTCGATCGTCGAGCAGGGGCTCGAGGCCCTGCGCAACCTCGACCATCGCGGCGCGACCGGCGCCGACGAGGCGGCGGGTGACGGCGCGGGCATCCTGATCCAGGTCCCCGACGCGTTCCTGCGCGACGTCGTCGACGCCCGGCTCCCCGACGCCGGAGACTACGCCGTCGGCCTCGCGTTCCTGCCCACCGACGAGGCGGAGCGCGCCCGGGTCAAGGAGCAGGTCGCCCAGATCGCCGACGAGGTCGACCTCGACGTGCTCGCGTGGCGCGAGGTCCCCGTCGAGACCGACACCCTCTCGCCGATCTCCATCGGCGCGATGCCGCACTTCGAGCAGCTGATCGTCGCGGGCCGCGAGGGGCAGTCGGGGATCGACCTCGACCGCTACACCTTCGTCCTGCGCCGCCGCGCCCAGCACGAGGCGGGCCTGTACTTCGCGTCGCTGTCGGCGCGCACCGTCGTCTACAAGGGCATGCTCACCACCGCGCAGCTCGAGGAGGTCTTCCCCGAGCTGCACGACGAGCGGGTCGCCTCGGCGCTGGCGCTGGTCCACTCGCGGTTCTCCACCAACACGTTCCCCGCGTGGGAGCTGGCGCACCCGTACCGGATGATCGCGCACAACGGCGAGATCAACACGGTCCGCGGCAACCGCAACTGGATGCGGGCGCGCGAGGCGCTCCTCACCTCGGACAAGTTCCCGGGGTCGATGGAGAGGCTCTTCCCGATCTGCTCGCCCGGCGCCTCCGACTCGGCGTCCTTCGACGAGGTGCTCGAGCTGCTGCACCTGGGCGGCCGCTCGTTGCCGCACGCGGTGCTGATGATGATCCCGGAGGCGTGGGAGGGCCACGCCGAGATGGACCCGGCGCGGCGCGCGTTCTACGAGTTCCACGCCACGATCATGGAGCCCTGGGACGGCCCCGCCTGCATGACCTTCACCGACGGCTCGATCATCGGCGCGTGCCTCGACCGCAACGGGCTCCGGCCCGGCCGCTACTGGGAGACCGTCGACGGCCTGGTCGTCTTCGCGTCCGAGGCCGGCGTCCTGCCCATCGATCCCGCGGACGTCGTCCGCAAGGGGCGGCTCCAGCCGGGCAGGATGCTGCTGCTCGACCTCGACCAGCACCGCGTCCTCTCCGACGACGACGTGAAGGGCGCGCTCGCCGCCGAGCACCCGTACGAGCGGTGGGTCGCCGACAACAAGATCCGGCTCGACGAGCTGCCCGGGCGCGCGCACATCGTCCACTCGCACGCGTCCGTGACGCGCCGCCAGCAGAGCTTCGGCTACACGCACGAGGAGCTGCGCCAGATCGTCGCCCCGATGGCCAACACCGGCTCCGAGGCGATCGGCTCGATGGGAACGGACTCGCCCATCGCCGTGCTGTCGAAGCGGCCGCGCCTCATCTTCGACTACTTCAAGCAGCTGTTCGCGCAGGTCACCAACCCGCCGCTGGACGCCATCCGCGAGGAGCTGGTCACCAGCCTCACCACGCAGATCGGCCCGGAGCGCAACCTGCTGGAGCCTGTGCCCGAGGCGGCCCGCGTCATCACCATGAGCCGGCCCATCCTCGACTCGGAGCAACTCGCCAAGATCGTCCGGCTGAACAGGGACGGCTCGCTTCCCGGGTACGCGACGCACGTCGTCAAGGGCCTCTACAAGGTGGCAGGTGGCGGGCGGGCCCTCGCGGCGAAGCTGGATGAGCTGTGCCAGGAGGTCTCCGCCGCGATCCGTGGGGGAGCGCGCGCCATCGTCCTCTCGGACCGCCACTCGACCGCCGAGCTGGCGCCGATCCCCTCGCTGCTGCTGACGGCGGCTGTCCACCACCACCTCGTCCGCGAGAAGACCCGCACGCAGGTCGGGCTCGTCGTCGAGGCGGGCGACGTCCGCGAGGTGCACCACGTCGCGCTGCTGCTCGGCTACGGCGCGGCCGCGGTCAACCCGTACCTGGTGTTCGAGTCCGCGGAGGACCTCGCCCGGCGCGAGATGTACGTCGAGGTGACGCCCGAGAAGGCCATTTACAACGTCGCGAAGGCGCTCAGCAAGGGCGTGCTCAAGGTGATGAGCAAGATGGGCGTCTCGACGGTCGCCTCGTACAGCGGCGCGCAGATCTTCGAGTGCATCGGCCTCAGCCAGGAGGTCGTCGACCGCTACTTCACCGGCACCTCGAGCCGGCTGGGCGGCCTGACCCTCGACCAGCTGGCAGACGAGATCAAGTTCCGCCACCTCCAGGCCTACCCGGCGAGCGGCATCCCGCTCGCGCACCGCGACCTGCTCGTCGGCGGCGAGTACCAGTGGCGCCGCGAGGGCGAGCCGCACCTGTTCGACCCGGAGACGGTGTTCCGGCTCCAGCACTCGACGCAGACCGGCGACTACGCCGCGTTCAAGAAGTACACGGCGCTGGTCAACGACAACTCGTCGCGGATCATGACGCTGCGCTCGCTGATGCGCTTCGAGGAGCGAGGCCCGATCAGCATCGACGAGGTGGAGCCCGCCAGCGAGATCGTCAAGCGGTTCTCCACCGGCGCGATGAGCTACGGCTCCATCTCGATGGAGGCCCACCAGACCCTGGCGGTGGCCATGAACCGGATCGGCGGCAAGTCGAACACCGGCGAGGGCGGCGAGGACCCCGAGCGCCTGCACGACCCCGCGCGCCGCTCGGCGATCAAGCAGGTCGCCTCCGGCCGGTTCGGCGTCACCTCGGAGTACCTCACCTACGCCACCGACCTGCAGATCAAGATGGCCCAGGGTGCCAAGCCCGGCGAGGGTGGCCAGCTGCCCGGCCCGAAGGTCTACCCGTGGGTGGCCAAGACGCGGCACTCGACGCCCGGCGTCGGCCTGATCTCGCCGCCGCCGCACCACGACATCTACTCGATCGAGGACCTGAAGCAGCTCATCCACGACCTGAAGTGCGCCAACACGTCGGCGCGGGTGCACGTGAAGCTGGTCTCGGAGATCGGCGTCGGCACCGTCGCGGCGGGCGTCAGCAAGGCGAAGGCCGACGTCGTGCTGATCTCCGGCCACGACGGCGGCACCGGCGCGGCGCCGCTGACCTCACTCAAGCACGCGGGCGCGCCGTGGGAGCTCGGCCTGGCCGAGACCCAGCAGACGCTGCTGCTGAACGGGCTGCGCGACCGCATCGTCGTGCAGTGCGACGGCCAGCTGAAGACCGGGCGCGACGTGGTGGTCGCCGCGCTGCTCGGCGCGGAGGAGTTCGGCTTCGCGACGGCCCCGCTTGTCGTGTCGGGCTGCATCATGATGCGCGTCTGCCACAAGGACACCTGCCCGGTGGGCGTCGCGACGCAGAACCCGGAGCTCCGCGGCAAGTTCCACGGCGACCCGGACCACGTCGTCAACTTCTTCATGTTCATCGCGGAGGAGGTGCGCGAGCTGCTGGCTCAGCTGGGCTTCCGCACGCTCGAGGAGGCGGTGGGCCGCGTCGACGTGCTCGATGTGAGCGACGCCGTCGGGCACTGGAAGACCCAGGGCCTCGACCTCGCGCCGATCCTCACGAGGATCGCCCCGCCGCCCGGCACCGAGCTGCACCGCACGACGACGCAGGACCACGGCCTGGGCGAGAAGCTGGACGTCGAGCTGATCCGGTTGGCCGAGCCGGCGCTGCGCTCCGGCGAGCCCGTGCGCCACAGCCTCGCCGTGCGCAACGTCGACCGCACCGTCGGCACCATCCTCGGCCACGAGGTGACCAAGGCGACCGACGGCGCGGGCCTCGAGCCCGGCACCATCGAGTTCACGCTCACCGGGACCGGTGGGCAGAGCTTCGGCGCCTTCCTGCCGCGCGGCGTCACGCTCCGGCTGATCGGCGACTCGAACGACTACTTCGGCAAGGGCCTCTCCGGCGGCCGGCTCGTCGTCGCCCCGCCCACCGATGCCGCGTTCGACCCGGCCGAGCAGATCGTGGCCGGCAACGTCATCGGCTACGGCGCGACCTCCGGGCAGCTGTTCCTGCGCGGCCTCGTCGGCGAGCGGTTCTGCGTCCGCAACTCGGGCGCGACGGCGGTCGTCGAGGGCGTGGGCGACCACGGGTGCGAGTACATGACCGGCGGCGAGGTGCTCGTCCTCGGACCCACTGGCCGCAACTTCGCGGCCGGCATGTCCGGCGGCGTCGCCTGGGTGCTCGACCTGAACCCGCTGCGGATCAACACCGAGCTGGCTGATCCGGTCACCCCGGAGGCCGGCGACATCGCCCGCATCCGCGAGCTGATGGAGGAGCACCGCGCCGAGACCGGTTCGCTGGTCGCCGACGCGCTGCTCCGCCTGACCGACG
>DAONOU010000113.1:0-8068 GCA_035409265.1 Arachnia sp.
CGAGAGCATCCCCGGCGGCGAGGCCGGCGCGCTGGTCGAGCCGGTCACCGTCATGCTGATCGGCGCGGGCGTGCTCGCCGCCGCCCAGTTCATCCTCGGCTGGTGGGAGAGGGTGCGGGGCGGGCTGGTGATCGACCAGCGCGAGGGCGCCGAGCGCACCGTCTACCGCGACCGCGACGTGCCGTGGGGGTACGTCGTCGTCTTCCCCGCCGACGGCGGGAAGGTCACGGTCGAGACCAAGGATGCGCCGAAGGACGCCACCGAGCGCCTGATCGGGCAGGTGGTCTCCGGCGTGCTCGGGTCCGCCGACGCCGTCAAGGCCGCCGTCAAGGAGCTGCTCGGCGAGGGCAAGGCGAAGGCAGACCCCGCCCCTGCCGGGTAGCTCACTGCCCTGCGGGGTAGCTCACTGCCGCTCAGCGTGCGCCGCCCAACCGGCCTCCGCGGGGAGCTCGCGGAGGCCCCTCGTCGACGCCGCGAGCATGGTGGCGGCCAGGCAGATCGCCGCGGCAAGGACGAGCGTCCACCCGCGGCCTGCCAGACCCAGGCCGACCCCGGCGATCAGCGGCGCCAGCGGCATCGCGCCCGTGGCGAACACCGTGATGGCACCCGTCGCCCGCCCGATCAGCGCCGACGGCGTCGCCACCATGAAGTAGCCGAGCAGCGCGGCGTTCAGCGCGGGCGCGCCCGCGATCGAGACCGCCATCAGGACGGTGATACCCAGGGGATGGGTGACGAACGGGAGCGCGAGCGTGCCGACGGCGAGCAGGACGAGCCCGCCGATGGCGAGCCGACCCGCGGGAACCCGCGCGACGAGGATGGGGGCGACGAGCGCGCCCGCCAGCATGCCGAGGCCGAGCCCGCCGGAGACCAGCCCGATCACGGTCGGCGACGACCCCGACTGCTGCATCGAGTACACGACGGTGCTCACCGCCGCGTTGAAGCCGAGGTTGATCAGCGTGCTGACGAGCAGCGCGCCGCGCAGGTCCGGGCGCGAGAACACCCAGCGGAAGCCGTCGGCCAGCTCGCCGAGGAAGCGTCGCCCGGGCGCGGTCGGCGGGCCATCAAGACCCTCCTTCGACTCCGGGCCTGTGGCGGCGACGTCCTGACGCGCCCACCTCGACAGCAGCGCCGCGGATCCGGCCGCGACCAGCTGACACGCCACGAGCACGACGCCGAGGACAGGAGCCCCGAGACCCAGTAGGACGCCGCCGAGCGGCGAGCCCGCGAGCGCGATCACGGCGTCGCGCCCCTGGTTCGACGCCTGCGCCCTGCCCAGCGCGTCCGCGGGGACGATGTCCTTCAGCGCCGCCTGCGTGGCCCCGCCGAACAACCCGTTGCGGGCGGCCATCGCGACGTTGAGCGCGAGCAGGGCTGTGAACGTGAGCGACCCCGTCGCCGCCCAGGTGAACAGCAGCGCGATCACGAGGCCGACGGCCGCGCCGGCGAGCATCATGCGGACCCGGTTGTGGCGGTCCGCGAGGACGCCGCCGACCAGCGAGGCGACGACGCGCGTCCCCACCCCCGCGGCGCCGATGACGCCGGCCTTGACCGGGTCGTCGGTGACCATCAACGCGAGCAGCGGGACGGCGAAGCCCGCCAGCGCGGACGACAGCTCGAAGGACGTGTCGCTGACCAGCCACGTGGGGTAGCCCCCGGCCCACAGCCGGGAGGGCGCGGTCGGCCGCGCGTCGGTGGGCTCGATGTATGTGCTCATGGACTCACGATAGATCCGCAACTTCTTTTGCGCAATCTTTTTTGCGCGACTTTTCTCGCGGGTTTCACTAGGATCGCGTCATGACGGACACCGGCAGCGGCCTGCGCCACGCGCCCAGCATGTCGACCGAGGTACTCAAGGCGCTGGCCAACCCCCTGCGGAGGCAGGTGTGGAACGAGGTCACGCGGGCGCGCTACGCCCGCGCCGCCGACCTCGCCAAGCGGCTCGATCAGCCGGCCAACACGCTGAGCTTCCACCTGCGCGTGCTCGCCCAGGCCGGCCTGATCGAGGAAGCGCCCGAGAAGGCGCGCGACAAGCGCGACCGGGTGTGGAAGCCGACGTCGGGCGCGATGTCGCTCGGATCGCCGGAGGACCCGGTCGCCGACCAGATCCTGGGCTCCGCGGTCATGGCGGGCTTCATCGACGATGCCCGGTCGCTGCTGACCCGGGTCGCCAACTGGGCCGGCTCCTACGTCACGGGCGAGGACGCGACAGAACGCGGCGTCTACACGACGGCGACCCTGCGGCTGTCGAGGGAGCGCTTCATCGCGCTCATCGACCAGCTCGACCAGGTGGTCACGAGCTTCCGCGACGACCCCGAGGACGACGAGACCCTCACCTGGGAACTGTCGATGATCGGCGCCAGCGAAGAAATCTGACGCCCCGCCCAGTGACATCGTGGCTGCAAACGTTCACTTCACCCCGAGATGGGGATCATCGTGAACGTCAGAGTCAACTATGTGACTTTGACGTACACGCTAGTCCAAGCACCACCACAGATCGAACGTTTGCAGCCACATTGCCGCAACGCGAGCGAGACAGGATCGCGTCGGCTTGACGAATCCATGACCAAGCGAGAGTACGCACCGTTCGACGCCGCCGACTATCTCAACGATCTCGAGGACGTAGCCGGTTACCTCGAACTCGCCCTCGAGGAGTCCGCGGAGGACCCCTCGGCGGTGCCGCGCGCCCTAGGCGTCATCGCACGCTCTCAGAACATGAGCGAGCTCGCGCGGCGCGTCGGCATGAGCCGCGACGGCCTCTACAAGGCGCTCTCCGACGACGGCAACCCGACGTGGTCCACCATCGTCAAAGTGACCAACGCACTGGGCCTGCGGTTCGAGCTCCACTCCGTCGCGTAGTGACGCCCTCCTGAGGCTAGAGCGTCAGCCGACGCCAACGTCCCAGCTGCGTCGCGCAGAGCACCGAGCCCAGCGCGATGAGGACGATGGCGCCGAGGAGGCCGCCGCCCGGGCCGAGGTGGTCGATCATCACGCCGCCGACGGCGGTGCCGAGCGCGCCGCCCGAGGTCATCGCCGCGTGCAGGAACGCCTGGGCCTCGGTGATCCGGTGCGGCGGCGCCAGCGCGTCGATGCCGTTCTGGAACATGATCAGCGTCGGGGCGATCGTCAGGCCGGTGAGGAACATCAGCGGCAGGATCACCCACAGCGACGTCGTACCGGTCAGCATGAGGATCGGCAGGGGGACGAGCGTGAGCGCGAACAGGGCGAGCATGAGCGCGGTTCGCTTGAACTCGTCGCCCGCCCAGCTCCGCGAGCCGTACAGCAGCCCGCCGATCGTGCTGCCGCCCGCGATCGCGGCGAACAGGAAGCCGAGCTTGTCGGCGCTGCCCAGCACGGCCTCGGCCGTCGCGACGAAGGCCGTGTCCATCTGCCCGAAGCCGACCGCCATACACAGCGCGACGACCAACAGCACGGCGAGGCCGGGGGCGGTCAGGGCGGTGCTCGCCGTGTTGCGGCCGACGGCGCCGCGCGAGGCACCCTCGTCGAGCACGACGAGGTCAGCAGAACGCCACGAGCGGGCCGCCGTCGTCGACGAGTACGCCACCGACCCGACGGCCATCAGCACGGCCGTGACAAGCAGCGGGGCCTCGGGCGGCAGGAACGCGGCCAGCAGGGAGAGCAGCAGCGGGCCGCAGACGAAGATCAGCTCGACGGCGGAGGCATCGAGGGCGTAGCCGAGGTTGCGGCGCCGGGCGTCGGGGAAGATGACCCGCCACGCCGCGCGCATGGCGGGGCTGATCGGCGGAAACAGGAGCCCGGTCAGGGCTGCGAGCAGGATCAGGGCGAGGTTTCCCGCTCCGCCGACCGCGGCGAGGGCCAGCGCGGCCAACGCCGCGGAGCTGGCCACACCCGTGCCGACCAGCACCTTCGGCTGCCCCGCCCGGTCCATCGCGCGCCCCCAGAAGGGCGCGCTGACGGCGGTGGCCAGCGCGAACGCCGCCGTGACCACTCCCGCCACCGAGTAGTTCCCCCGCACCTGCTGGATCAAGACGATCATGCCGAGGCCCGCCATGCCGACCGGCAGACGCGCGATGACCGCGGCGAGGAAGGGACGAACGGCGGGGCCGTGGCCGAGGACGCTGGCGTAGCCACGCAGGCCGGTGTGAGCAGACATAACCGGTCCACGCTATCGGGCCAACGCCCGCGCGCCGAATCGGCTCCTCCCCTTGCCGCGACGACGACGCGCCAACCGAGCACCCCGCCGAACGAGGCTACCGCTCAGTTCCGGGAGTCGGGGTGCGAGCCCGTGCGCTCGCCGGTCTCGAGCGCCGCGATGGCGGCCATGTCGTCGTCGGTCAGCTGGAATCCGAACACGTCGAGGTTCTCGCGCAGCCGGCGCGGGTTGACGGACTTCGGGATCGCGGCGCCGCCCAGCTGGAGGTGCCAGCGGATGATGGCCTGCGCGACGGTGACGCCGTGGGCGGCGGCGATCCGCGCGAGCGTCGGGTCCTCGAGCAGGCGGCCTCGGCCCAGCGGGCTCCAGGCCTGCGTGACGATCCCGTGCTCGGCGTGGAAGGCGCGAAGGTCGTGCTGCGGGAGCCACGGGTGGGACTCCACCTGGTTGATCGCGGGCGCGATGCCCGTCTCATCGAGGAGCCGCTGGACGTGGGCCTGCGTGAAATTCGACACGCCGATGGTGCGCACGCGTCCCTGGTCGCGCAGCTCGACGAACGCGCGCCAGGTACCCACGAACTGGTTCCGCGCGGCGCGTGGCCAGTGGATCATGTAGACGTCGACGTGGGTGCCGAGGTTGCGCTCGCTGGCGTCGAAGGCGCGCATGACGGCGTCGCGCGATTGGCTCTCCTCGCCCCAGAACTTCGAGGTCACCGTCAGCCCCGCGCGGTCGACGCGGCGCAGCGCCTCCCCCACCTGCGGCTCGTTGTGGTAGAACTCGGCGCCGTCGACCAGCCGGTAGCCGGCCTCGACGCCCGCGACCACGACGTCGGTCGTGACTTCGGGTTCCACCTTGTAGAGCCCGAACCCGAGGGCCGGGATGGACGATCCGTCGTTGAGGGCGAGAAGCTGCTGCATGTCCCGATTCTGTCAGACCGTCATCGACGGCTGACGACCACGGTTCCCAGGAGAAGATCCGGAAGGGCGCGGCGCTCGGCGCCGACGACGAGCGCGGGCAGGACGAGGCACTTCAGCGCGGTGCGGACGATCGGCCGCCACCATCCGAGCGGCCGCCGGTCCACCCGCACGATGCCGATCCGCGCGATGAGCTGCCCGAACGAGCCACCGGCGAGGACGGTGAGCAGGCTCGCCTCGAAGAAGTAGACCGCGAGGATCATGAACGACTTCCAGCCCGAGCCGACCATCACGTCCATGCCGAAGAGGCCGATCGCGACCACCATGCTCGCGGCCCAGTCGCCGACCATCGCGCCCACCCGCGCACGCCAGGGCGCCAGCGAGCCCGGACCGGTGGCCGGGAGACCGATCGTCGCGCCGGGGTACTCGTCGGTGCTCGTCACCCGCGAGAGCCTACCCGGTGCGCGAGACCGCGCCGCCGTATTCCGCCTTCGGCCACCAGCGAAACGGGGTGCCCGGACGAGCCGCCGCGCGGCAGAGTGTGCGAGGGTGTGCCTCATGGACATCTTCTTCGGACGGCCGTGGGTTGACCTGCGGCGCCAGGCCAGCGCGGTCTGTCGCGGCTGATCGCCCCGTCCCCTCCCTCCTCGAAGAAAGCACCCCATGTCACAGACAACAACAGATCCTGCCGTCACGCCCTCGGCCGAGCGGCCCGAGCAGCAGAAGAAGCCCTTCTACACGAAGCTGTCGTTCCAGATCGTCGTCGGCCTCATCGCCGGCCTGATCCTCGGCCTCGTCGCCGTCGCCCTCGGCACGGTCGGCGAGAACCGGGACCCGAACTGGCTCACCACCCTCCTCACCGAGGTGGGCAAGGCCTACGTCTCGCTGCTGACCGTCCTCGTCATCCCGCTGGTCGTCACGGCCGTCATCTCCTCGGTCGCGCGCCTGCGCCAGGTCGCCAACGCGGCGCGCCTCGCCGTCCAGACCCTGGTCTGGTTCGCCATCACCGCGCTGGCCTCGGTGGTCGTCGGCATCGTTCTCGGCCTCGTCACGAAGTCGTGGATCACGGCGGGCGTCACCGGAGAGGCCGCCAAGGATCCCAGCCGGGTCGGCGAGTGGACGGCGTTCCTCACCGGCCTCGTGCCGTCGAACATCTTCGGCCTGAGCGTCCGTGTCTCCGGCTCGGTGGACGAGGGCTTCACCGCCAGCCCGAACTTCTCGATCCTGCAGATCCTGCTCATCTCCATCGCGCTCGGCGTCGCCGCGGTCAAGGTCGGCGCGAAGGCCGACCCGCTGATCACCTTCACCGAGTCGGCGCTCGCCGTCGTGCAGAAGGTGCTGTGGTGGGTCATCCGCCTGGCCCCGATCGGCACCGCCGCGCTCATCGGCAAGGCCGTCGTCGCCTACGGCTGGGACTCGCTCGCCTCGCTCGGCGCGTTCGTCATCACGCTGTACATCGGCCTGCTGATCGTGTTCGTCGCCGTCTATCCGCTGGTGCTGAAGCTGCACGGCCTGAGCGTCGCGCAATTCTATCGCAACGTGTGGCCGGTCATCTCGCTGGGCTTCGTGACCCGCTCGTCGATGGGCGTGATGCCGGTGACCGAGCAGGTCACCGAGCGCAACCTCGGCGTTCCCCGCGAGTACGCCTCGTTCGCCGTCCCGCTGGGCGCGACCACGAAGATGGACGGCTGCGCCGCGATCTTCCCCGCGCTGGCCGCGATCTTCATCGCGCAGTTCTACGGCATCCAGCTCAACCTGACGCACTACCTGCTGATCGCCTTCGTGGCCGTCATCGGGTCTGCCGCCACCGCAGGCACCACCGGCGCGACGGTGATGCTGACGCTCACGCTGTCGACGCTGGGTCTGCCGCTCGCCGGCGTCGGCCTGCTGCTGGCCGTCGAGCCCATCGTCGACATGGGCCGCACCGCGCTCAACGTCACGGGCCAGGCGCTGGTACCCACGATCGTCGCCAAGCGCGAGGGCATCCTGGACAAGAAGACCTACGACGCGAAGCCCAGCTTCGACGCCGTCTCCGTCTGACCGTTCCTTGGAACCTGGCGCGCGAAGCGCCCGGATCGCGCCGAGGGTCGTGCACAGATCTCTGCATGCGTCGAGGAAGCGCCATATACCGCTTCCTTCACGCATGCAGAGATTCGTGCACGCACCAAGGACACAAGAGAAACCCTTCGTCGACGTTACATCGCTGAAACGAACGCGCAACTACGGGGCAACGCCGACCCACTACCGTCTGGGGTGCAGTTGATTACTCCCACGAAGGAGCCCCCAATGTTCCAAGGCGCAGACGACCTCCTGGCCTACATCAAGGAAGAGGGCATCGAGACCGTCGACGTTCGCTTCTGCGATCTCCCCGGTGTCATGCAGCACTTCACCGTCCCTGCCGGCTCGTTCGGCCCCGAGGTCTTCGAGGAGGGTCTGAACTTCGACGGCTCGTCGATCACCGGCTTCCAGAAGATCCACGAGTCGGACATGTCGCTGCTGCCCGACCCGACGACGGCCTACGTCGATCCGTTCCGCAAGTCGAAGACGCTGAACGTGAACTTCTTCGTCCACGACCCGCTGACGAAGGAGCCCTACTCGCGCGACCCGCGCAACATCGCCCGCAAGGCGCAGAGCTACCTCGCGTCGACCGGCATCGGCGACACCGCGTTCTTCGCCCCCGAGGCCGAGTTCTACGTGTTCGACGACATCCGCTTCGACACCTCGGCGAACTCGTCGTACTACCACATCGACTCCGAGGCGGGCGCCTGGAACACCGGCCGGGTCGAGAACGGCGGCAACCGCGGCTACAAGGTCAAGTACAAGGGCGGCTACTTCCCCGTCGCCCCCGTCGACCACTTCGGTGACCTGCGCGACGACATCGTCCGCCACATGGAGAACGCAGGCCTCGAGGTCGAGCGCGCCCACCACGAGGTCGGCACCGCCGGCCAGGCCGAGATCAACTGGCGCTTCGACACGCTGCTCAAGGCCGCCGACGACGTGATGAAGTTCAAGTACCTCGTCA
>DAONOU010000114.1:0-7950 GCA_035409265.1 Arachnia sp.
GGTGTGGCGCCCAGCCTAGCCCTAGTTCCGTCGTGTATGTGGTGTGTCTTCAGTCGTGCATGTGGAGAGGTCTGCCGGTCAACGCCCAGCCGGCCTCGGCGATGGCCTCGCCCAAGGTGGGGTGCGGGTGCACGATCCCCGCGAGGTCCTCCGGCGCGGCGCGCCACCCCACGAGCAGCGCTCCCTCGGCGATCAACTCGGCCACGTCCTCGCCGACGGCGTGCATCCCGACGATCTGTCCCTCGGCCGAGCGCACCAGACGGATGACGCCCGTCTCGCGCTCGCCGGGCGACCGCAGCAGGAGCGCGCGCCCGTTGCCCGTGAGGTGGTAGTCGGCGACCTGGGCGCCGTCGCCGGCCTGTTCCGCGGTGAGCCCGACCGAGGCCACCTGCGGGCTGGAGTAGGTGACGCGCGGGATGTCGGCGTCGGCCGGGAGCGCGGGGCGGTCGTGGGACTTGCCCTGCAGCAGCGCGACGCGTTCGGCGACGAACATCCCGTGCGCGTAGCCGCGGTGTGCCAGCTGCGGGCCGGCGACGACGTCTCCCGCCGCGAAGACGCCGCGCACGGAGGTCTGGAGGTTGTCGTCGACCTCGATGTGCCCGCTCTGCGACAGCCGCACGCCGGACTCCTCGAGGTGGAGCCCGGAGGTGGCGGGGCGGCGCCCGACGGCGACCAGGAGGACGTCCGCGGTGAGCCGCTCTCCGCCGACCGTGGCGGATACGCCGTCGCCGTCGACCTCCGCCGACTCGATGCCCGCGCCCAGGCGCAGGTCGACCCCGCGGCGGGCGAGCTCCCGGGCGAGGACGCGGGAGTGTCCCGGCTCCTCGGAGGGGAGGAGGGCGTCCATGGCCTCGACGAGCGTGACCGCGACGCCGAGGTCGGCCCACAGCGAGGCGAACTCGACGCCGATGACGCCGCCGCCGACGACGATCGCGCGCCCCGGCAGGTCGGTGAGGCGCAGCGCGTGCTCGCTGGTGAGGATGCGCCGGCCGTCAACCGGCAGCCCGAGGGTCAGGGGCGCGGCACCGGTGGCGACGAGGACGGCGCGGGCGCGGTGGGTGGCGGCCCCGGCCTCGACGGCGGGGCCGTGGTCGTCCGCGCGCAGAGTGGCGCGCTCGGCGATCACCGTCACCCCGCGCGCCGACAGCAGCCCCGTCAGGCCGCGGTGCAGCCCGCCCACCACGCCGTCGGCATAGGTGCGGATGGCTTCCGCGTCGGTGCCGTCGAGCGTGGCGGCGATCCCGAACGTGCGAGCCTTCTCGACGGTGCGGCGCACCTTCGCGGCCTGCAGCCACGCCTTCGTCGGGATGCAGCCGCGGTGCAGGCACGTCCCGCCGACCGGGGTGTCGTCGAAGAGTGCGACGCTGAGCCCGAGCTGGGCGCCCCGCAGCGCGGCCGCGTAACCGGCCGAGCCGGCGCCGATGATGGCAAGGTCCCAAGACGTCGTCATGGCGGTCAGTGTCGCATAATTGGCGCGTGGGATGGTTCGGACGTCTGAGACGCAAGGCGCAGGTCGCCGAGGAGACCCGGCAGGTGCCGGACGCGCTCTGGGGGCACCTGAGCGAGTTCGCGCGCACCCGGCGCGGCGTCGAGGCGTGGGTGGAGCAGCCGACGTCGTTCAACCCGCCGTCGATCCTGCTCGTGGCCGCCGACGGCGAGTCGACCCGCCGCGGGCTGCCCAGCGCCGCGGTCGGGTACTCGTTCGCGGCCGAGCACGACATGCCCTGTTACGACGCGGGAGTCGTGCCCTACCCCAAGCGGATGCGGGAGTACGGCCAGCGCGCCAAGCGCGCCGACCGCCCCTGACTAAGCCAGCTGCGCGGCGAGCGCGACCAGCGTACGGACGGCGACCCCGGTGCCGCCCTTCGGGACGCAGCCATACGGCTCCTCCGGGTTCTCCGCCGGGCCTGCGATGTCCAGGTGGGCCCACGCGACGCCCTCGGGGACGAACCTCTCCAGGAACGCGCCCGCGACGAGCGCCCCGCCCCAGCGATGGTTGGCGCCCGAGCGGAAGTCGGCCACCTGGGTCTTCAGCTGGTTGCGGGTGTACTCGGTGAGCGGCAGCTCCCAGAAGTCCTCGCCCGCGGTCTCCGCGGCGTCGAGCAGCAGGTCCGACGTCTCCTCGCCGTTGGTGATCAGGCCGCCGGTGCGCATCCCGAGCGCCACCATGCACGCACCGGTGAGGGTCGCGACGTCGACGATGAGGTCTGGGCCCTCGGTGCCCGCGCGCCCGATGGCGTCGGCCATGACGAGGCGGCCCTCGGCGTCGGTGTTGAAGTTCTCGACCCGCTGGCCGTCGAACATCGTCAGCACGTCGGAGGAGCGGTAGGAGGAGCCCGACGGCATATTCTCCGCGAGCGCGGCGTAGGCGGTGACGCGCACGTTCAGGCCGAGGTCGGCGATGGCGCGCGTGGCCGCGATCACGGCCGCGGCGCCCGACATGTCGAACTTCATGCCCGCCATCTGCCCCGCGGGCTTGATGTCGAGGCCGCCCGAGTCGAACGTGATGCCCTTGCCGACGAGCGCCAGGTGCGTCTTCGCGCCACGGGGTGCGTAGCTCAGCCGGACCAGCCGCGGACCCCGGGCGGAGCCGCCGCCGACGGCCATGATGCCGCCGTAGCCGCCCTTCTCCAGCGCCTTCTCGTCCAGCACCTCGACGGCGATCTTCGCGTCGCGCACGTAGGCCCGCGCGGCGTCGGCGAACGTCTCGGGGTAGAGCAGGTTGGGCGGGGTGTTCTGCCAGTCGCGGGCCTGGCACACGGCCTCGGCGACGGTGCGGGCGCGCGCGGCGGCGTCCTTCTGGGCGGCCGCGACGGCGGGGGAGAGCAGCACCACCTCCGCGACGGCGGCGGGCGCGGGTTCCGCGGTCAGCTTCTCGACCTGGTAGGCGCCAAGCAGCGCGCCCTCGACGGCGGCCTGGATCAGCTCCGGGTCGGTGACCTCCAGCGACACGGCCACCTTCAGCCCCTCGGCGCCCGGCAGCCCTGCGACGGTGCGCAGCGCGACGCCGGCCGCGTTGCGGACGCGCTCGGGCGTCACGTCGGCATCGTCGAGCCCGACGACGACCGCGCGGGCGGCGCCGTCGATCACGGGCAGCAGGGTGACCGACCCGGCGGCGGGCTTCGCGCCCAGCGCCTCGGCCAGGGCGACGACGGGCCGTCCGAAGGCCTTCTGATACGCCTTGTCGAGCTCGGCAGGCACGCCCACCGCGGCGGCGTCGCCCTTGTTGATGCTGGCGAGGCCGACGACGACGACGTCGACGCCCTTCGGCAGCGAGGTGGACACGGTCACGTTCGGGTTCATGCGAGTCACGTCGTCACCCTATCCAATCCCTCGGACAGGGTTGGGGCCGGTCGGCATCGCGCGCTACCTTGGCGGGCATGAGGAAGCGCGTGGGGCTGTGGGCCTTCGTTGCGGCCGGCCTCGCCGTCGCCGCCTGGGCCGTCGCGTCATGGGTCTCGCCGACCCTCAGCTGCCACGGCGTCGAGTTGGGCCCGGGCGACGTCTGCGAGCGTACCAGCATCACCGGCACGCGGGGCGACGAGATCCGCACCTACGAGGAGCGCAGGGCGATCGTGGCGCAGCAGGCCCCGTTCGGGGTGCTCGCGGGGCTGGGGATGGCCGGATTCGGCGTCGTGCTGATCCGCCGTGAGACGAAGGCTCAGGCCTCCAGCGACATCGGCCCGTAGACGAGCCGGTCCTCCTCGTAGAGGCTGACCTCGCCGACGCCCTCGCGCAGGAGGTCGTCGAAGAACAGGCCGAGCCACTCCTCGGCCGCAGCCTGGTCGTCGAACGCGCGGGTGAGGCCGGCGGCCTCGAGTGCGGACGTGGTGTAGGCGCCGCTCACCGGGACCCAGCGCCAGCTCATCAGAAGGTGTCCCCGCGCTTGATCACGGGGCCTGGCTGGCGGAAGCGGCGCAGCATCATCGAGCGATTGACCATGTACATCATCAAGCCCTGCGTGCCGGCGTTCGGGTGACGCTCGGCGAGCAGGCGCTTGAACCCGCGCCACAGGAACCAGGTCTGGATCACGGCGGCCGCGAAGAGCACCCAGATCGACAGCAGGATGACGTTGGAGGCCGCCACCAGGCCCATCGACAGCGTGATCATGGAGCCGGCCATGACGAGGATCATCACGGGCATCAGGAACTCGGCGACCGTCCAGCGGGTGTCGACGAAGTTGCGCACCAGCAGCCGCTCGGGGGAACGCTCGGTCCGCTCCCATGCCTCGCCGCGGGCCGCCGAACGCGCGGCGCGGTCGGCCTTGCGCTGCTCCTTCGGCGTGAGCGTCGGGTGCAGCCGCTCCATGCGCGCGGCCTGAGCCTGCTTGCGCGTGGGCGTCGGCGCGTCCTTCTTCTTCGGCGTCCGCGGCACGGACTGCACCTCGGGCGCGGGGTCGACGACGGCGTCGGCGGCCGGCGCGGCCGCGGCCTTGCGGGCCTTCTCCTCTGCCTTCTGCCCCTTCGGGGTCAGGGCGGAGATCTGGTCGCCGGAGGTCGACTCCTTGCGCTCATAAGGGCGGAATAGTCCCACGATGCAGAATCCTTTGCGGGAGGGGCGGTACGGCGGCCCATCTTAGCCTCGATCCACCGATCAGCGCCTACTACGCGACCCCATCCAGGCACACTGGCTTCGTCCTGACCGCTCAACAGACGTCCCGGTATGCCTTCGCGTCCAGGGCTTGCCATTGCACCCGTCTGGTGCCGCTCGCTACGGCGCTCATCGGTGGATCGAGGCTTAGCTGAAGCCCCGCCGTGCTCAGGGTCGACTCAGGGCTGGCACCGACGCCGGTCGTGGGCGTCGCACGGTAGCCTTGGCGGTGGACAACGCCAAGTTCCTGGAAGGACCCTTCAGTGGCCAGCATTTTTGAACGCATCGCACTGGTCTTCAAGTCGAAGGCCAACAAGGCGCTCGACAAGTACGAAGACCCGCGAGAGACGCTCGACTACTCGTACCAGAAGCAGCTGGAGCTGCTCCAGAACGTGCGCCGCGGCGTCGCTGACGTGGCTACCAGCCGCAAGCGCGTCGAGCTGCAGGCGAACAAGATGAGCAGCGAGGTGGATCGGCTCCAGTCGGCGGCCCAGCGGGCGCTCGAGTCGAACCGCGAGGACCTTGCGCGCGAGGCGCTGACCCGCAAGGCGGGGCTGCAGGAGCAGCTGGTCGATCTGCAGGCTCAGCACGCGCAGCTGCAGGCCGAGGAGGAGAAGCTGGTTCGCGCCAGCTCGCGCCTCCAGGCCAAGGTCGACGCGTTCCGCACCCGCAAGGAGACCATCAAGGCGACCTACTCGGCCGCCGAGGCGCAGACCAGGATCAACGAGGCCTTCACGGGCATCTCCGAGGAGATGAACGACATCGGCCTCGCCATCCAACGCGCCGAGGACAAGACGCTCCAGCTCCAGGCCCGCGCGTCCGCCGTCGACGAGCTGCTCGCCTCCGGCGCCCTCGACGACCCGACCGGCACCGTCCGCGACGACATCACCCGCGAGCTCGACGCGCTGGCCGCCGACTCCTCGATCGAGAGCGAGCTCGCCGCCATGAAGGCGCAGCTCACCGGCGGCCCCGCGGCCCGCCCCGAGCTCCAGGCTGCGCCGGAGGCCCCGGGACACGGGGAGGGCCAGGCATGATCGTTCGCATCATGGGCCAGGGCCAGTGGGTCATGGCGCCGGAGCACCTGCTCGAACTCAACGAGTTGGACCGCGCGCTTGAGGGCGCCGTCGAGGCCGGGGACGAGCCCGCCATGCTCGACGCCCTGATGAAGCTCATCGACGGCGTGCAGCGGCTGGGCACCGAGGTGCCGGAGGACGTGATCGTCGAGTCCGATCTCGTGCTCCCCGACACCGACGTCTCGCTGGAGGAGGTCCGCGCGCTGCTCGAGTCCACGAGCGAGTTCTACGGGCTGATCCCGGACGCCGACGACGAGCTGAACGAGTCCGGCGAGGCCGCAGACCTGTGAGGGTGGTCGTCGCCTGTGACGCGACGGCCGGCCTGAGCCCCCGCGCCGCCTCAGAGGCGGTGGCGGGGGCCTTCGCGCGCGAGGGAGCCGCCGTCGCCGTCGTTCCGCTCGGGGCGGCGGGAGATGCGTTCCGAGAGGCCCTCGCCGCGGCCGACCCCGGGGCCGTGCTCGTCGCACCCCGTGACAACGCGGAGCTCTCCGAGGCGTTGTGGGAGCCCCGCGACGGCCTCGTCGTCGACCTCACGGGATACCGCGCCGACGACCTCGGCCGCGCGGCCCTCGCGGCCTTCGGGCCGGATCCCCGCGCTGCGCTCGACGCGGTGAGGAGCGCGTGGGCCGGGCGCCGGCTCGCGGCGGTCGTGGCCGCCGACGAGGCGGACCGGCCGCTGACCGGGCTGAGCGGGCTCGCGTCGACGGCGGGCCGCGCCGAGGGGCTCGACCTCTCCGGCGTGCTCGCGGCCGACGCCCGGGCGGAGGCGTGGGCGTCGGAGCTGGGCCTGACGCCCGGCGCGGGGGCCGGTGCTGCCTGGGGAGCGGGCCTCCTGCTCGCGGCGCTCGGCGCGGACGTCTCGCACCCCCTCGCGCTGCTGACCGAACGCTTCGGGCTGGCCCGCACCGTCGGTCAGGCCGACGTGGTCGTCACCGGGGCGGAGTCGCTGGACTTCCACGCCGTCGGCGGGCCCATCGTCACGCACATGGTGGCGCTGGCGGGGGAGGCGCTCAGGCCCGTGATCGCGGTGGTGGGGCGCAACTTCGTGTCGTCGCGCGAGCTGCGGCTGGCCGGCATCGAGTCCGCCTACCCGGCCGTAGAGGCGGGGAGCGAGGCGCCGGCCACGCCGGATCAGCTGGCGCGCGTCGCCGGTCTGGTCGCCGCCACCTGGCGCTGGTGATCGCTCGCGGCGGACACGGCGGGCTGGGGAACTCGCAACCGAGCGCGTACTATCTTCTTGTCTGAAGAATCCAGAACTTCACTTGCTTCAAGAACGGGAGCCTTTCGTGACCGATACCCAGACCCAGGCCGGCGTGGTCCTCACCGATGTCGCCGTGCAGAAGGTGCGCTCGCTGCTGGACGCGGAGGGCCGTGACGACCTGTCGCTGCGCATCGCGGTGCAGCCCGGCGGCTGCTCGGGCCTGCGCTACCAGCTCTACTTCGACGACCGCACGCTGGACGGCGACGTGGCCACCGACTACGACGGCGTCACCGTCGTCACCGACAAGATGAGCGCCCCCTACCTGGGCGGCGCGAGCATCGACTTCATGGACTCGATCGACAAGCAGGGCTTTACGATCGACAACCCCAACGCGCAGGGCTCCTGCGCTTGTGGCGACTCGTTCCACTGACCCGGACGCGGCACTATACGCCACCCCTGCGGCACGGCTGCCGTGGGGGTGGCTTTTGCGTTAAGGTGGCAGCAGCAGACGCGCCACCCTGTCTCTAAGGGCTAGGTTTGGCGCGCACAAACAGTTGAACGGAAGGGCAAGTTTGTGAGTGGCAACCCCGCCCCGTCGCGACGGAGGACCGCCCGCGCGGCGCTGCTCGTCGCGATCCCGGTGATGCTCGTCGCGCTGACGGCCTGCTCTGAGGGGCCCTTCGGGCTCCCTGCGGCATCGACCGAGCAGGCGCACCATGTCGGCAACCTGTGGCTGGGGGCGTGGATCGCGTCGCTCGTCATCGGCGGCATCGTGTGGGCGTTGATCGGCTGGGCCGTGATCCGGTACCGCCGCAAGGACGGCGACGCGCCGGCGCCGCGGCAGACCACCTACCACTTGCCGCTCGAGCTGCTCTACACGCTCGTTCCCTTCCTGATCGTCGGTGTGCTGTTCTTCTACACGGTCAAGGCGCAGGACGCGATGATCGATCAGTCGGCCGAGCCCGAGGTCGTCATCGATGTCGTCGGGCAGAAGTGGTCGTGGACCTTCAACTACATGGAAGAGGGCAACCCCGACGTCGGCACCAACGCGTTCGAGGTCGGCACCATCGAGAAGGTCCAGGACCT
>DAONOU010000115.1:0-7945 GCA_035409265.1 Arachnia sp.
AAGGTCGGCGGCAACGAGGACTCGATCCGCGCCGCCGCCCAGCGCTTCCTCAGCCAGCAAGAGGAGATCGAGACGTTCACGCAGGAGACCCTGGCGGGCTCGCTGCGCTCGATCGTCGGATCGCTGACGGTGGAGCAGATCATCCGCGACCGCGCGGCCTTCGCGCAGCGCGTCACCGACGAGTCGGAGGCGTCGCTGACCGGCCAGGGACTCGTGCTCGACACCTTCCAGATCCAGGACATCACCGACGACGTGAACTACCTGAGCGACCTGGGTCGCCCGGAGTCGGCGAAGCTCGGCCGCACGGCCGCCGTCGCCGAGGCCGAGGCCCGGCGCGAGGCGGAGCAGGCGCGCATCGCCGCCGAGCAGGAGATCGCCATCGCCCAGCGCCAGCTGGTGCTGAAGCAGGCCGAGATCCAGTCCGAGACCGACGCCGCCCGCGCCACCGCGGCCTCCGCCGGCCCGCTCGCCCAGGCCGACCGCGACCAGGCCATCCTGATGGAGCAGGAGAAGGTCGCCGTCGCGCAGGCGGCGCTGAAGGAGCGCCAGCTGGACACCGAGGTGCGCCGCCCCGCCGACGCCGAGCGGTACCGCGTCGAGACCGCCGCCGAGGCGCAGCGCAACGCCGCCATCTTCGAGGCCGACGCCCGCAAGGCCGCATCGATCGCCAACGCCGAGGCGGAGGCCGAGAAGGCGCGCCTGGTCGGCGTCGGCGAGAAGTCGCGGCGCTCGGCGCTGGCCGAGGCCGAGGCGATCGAGGGCGCCAAGCGCGGCGAGGCGGAGAAGGCCCGCCGCATCGCGGAGGCGGAGGCCACCCGCGCCGAGGGCGAGGCCAAGGCGGCGGCGGTCCTCGCCGTCGGCCAGGCCGAGGCCGAGGCGATGGAGAAGCGCGCCGAGGCGTTCGCACAGTACAACGAGGCCGCCGTGCTCCAGATGCTGATCGAGATCCTGCCGCAGATGGCGGAGAAGGTCGCCGCCCCGATGGGCAGCATCGACAAGCTGACGGTGATCTCGACCGACGGCGCGGCCGCGCTCCCCAAGCAGGTAGCCGACAACGTGCTCCAGACCATGCAGCTGCTGCAGGACACCACCGGCGTCGACCTCGCCGGCATCGTCGGCGGCTTGGGCAAGAAGGAGAGCATCAAGGCCGACGCGGAGTAGCGAGAGCCGTTCGGTGGTAGATGTTTGTTGGTAGACCAACAAACATCTACCACCGAGGCCGCCTGGGAACCAGCTGGTAATCTATTCCCATGACGGCGACTATCGATAGCACCGGCCGGGTGCTCATCCCGAAACACTTGCGCGACGCGCACGGACTCACACCTGGCAGCCAGGTGGATATCTCTTGGTACGGCAACGGGCTGCGGATCATCCCGGGCGGGCGCACGGCACAGCTCACGCGCGACCCCGACGGCCGCCTCGTCGCCCACAGCAAGACCGTCGTGGATGACGACCTGCTCTTCTCTCTCATCGACGCGGGTCGCAAGTGACCGTCATCGCGGTCGACACCAGCGTTGCGATTCCCCTTCTCCTCGACTCGCACACCGCGCATGCCGAGGTCGCCGCTTGGGCGCGCGGCCGGCGACTGGCGCTGGCCGGCCACGCCGTCGCCGAGACATACTCCGTTCTCACCCGCCTCCCGGGCGACGCGCGGGTGGCCCCCGCCGACGCGGCGCGCCTGATCGACGAGAACTTCGAAGCTCTCCTTCAGCCCGCTCCGGCCACCAGCTCACATGTCCATGCGCAGCTGGCCACCGCCGGGATCGGCGGAGGGGCCGTCTACGACGGGCTGGTCGCCCTGGCGGCAAGGGACAACGGCGCGCCGCTTGCCACGCGGGACGCCCGGGCCGGCGCCACATACGCGGCCCTCGGCGTCTCCCACGAGGTCGTCGCCACGTAGCCAGACCCCCTTGACTCAATGTATCAATCATCTGCTACATTGATGCAATGAGTATCGAACTCCTCCTCGTCCTCCTCGCGTTCGTCGGCCTCGGCGCCGTCGCGAGCCGGGTCTTCACCCGCACCGTCCTCCTGACCGACGCCGGCCAAGCCGCGCTGCTCTCCCCCGCCGCCGACCATGGACGACGACGGGCCGCCGTCGCCTTCGCGGGTGCGGCGGCCGTCACCGGCATCCTGCTCCTCGCGGGTCCGTGGCTCGCGCACGCGGTGGCCGGCCGGGTCGGGCCGACAGGACCGACGGGGCTGTCCCTCGCGCTCACGCCGCTGGCCATCGGCGTCGCCCACGCGGGGGTGTTCCTCGCCGCAGAGCGCACTTGGCCGCGGCCCGCCGCGCCGGTCCGCGAGGCGACGCTGAGGCCGCGCTCCTACACCCGCTTCGCGCCGCGATGGCTCGCGGCGATCGCCTGCGCCTGGGCCGTCGGCCTGGCCGTCACGCTGGCGTGGACCGGGACCGTCGCCACGGACAACCAGCTGCAGGTGGGCTACGACGGCAGCGACCCGCGCTGGGCCGACCAGGTCACGGGGCCTGCGGACTTCGGCTGGGCCGCAGCGGGCCCGTTCCCGGGCTGGGGCTACGGCGTTCCCACCCTGACCCTCGCGGCGGCCCTCGCCGTCCTCGTCTGGCTGACGCTGCGCGAGGTTCAGCGCCGCCCCGCCGTCCCGGGCCTCGAGGGCGCCCTCGACGACGGCCTCCGCCGCACGAGCGCCCGTCAGGTGCTCGGCGTCGCGCAGGCCGCCCTCGGCGTCACGCTCGCCGGGAACCTGTTTTTCGTCAGCAGCGCCCTGCGGGGCGTGCGTCTGGCCAGCGAGGGGGTCGCGGTCCTGGTGCTCGCGATCGCCGTCGCCGCGACGACTCTCACCGTGCTCGGCCTCGCGATCCGCCGCCGATGAGCCCGACGCTGCGCATCGACGTCGGCTCCTCCGTCCCGCCGTTCGAGCAGATCCGCGGGCAGGTGGCGGGCCTGATCGCCAGCGGCGCGCTGTCGCCCGGCGACCGCCTCCCGACCGTCCGCGACCTCGCCAGCGACCTCGGCGTCGCCGTCGGCACCGTCCAACGCGCCTACCGCGAGCTGGAGGCCGCGGGGCTGCTGACCTCCCGACGGCGCCACGGCACCACCGTCGCGCAGGGGCCCTCCTGGCAGTCGCGACCCGACGACGACGTCGCCGATCTCCGGGAGCAGGCGGCCGCGCTGGGGCGCCGAGCGAAGGCGCTCGGGCTGACCGAGCAGCAGCTGACCGACCTCGTCCGGGCGGCGTTCTCGGCCTGACTAGGCCTTTCCCGCCTTGCGGGCCTTGAGGATGAGCTGGATGGCGATGAAGGTCAGGAACACCGCGAACAGCGGGGTGGCGACCGCGGGGTCGAGGTATTCCGCCAGCCGCGCCCCGGCCGCCGTCGAGAGGCACGCGCCGATGCCGATGAACGCCGCGGCGCGGAGGTCGACGTTACGCCGACGGATGTTGCCCAGGGTGCCGGAGATCGCCGTCGGGATCATCATCAGCAGCGACGTGCCCTTCGCGACGAGGTCGTTGGCGCCGAACGCCAGGATCAGCACGGGAACGACAACCACGCCGCCGCCCACACCGAGCAGCCCCGAAAGGACTCCGGTCACCAGGCCCGCGACGAGCAGCCCCGGGCCGGACAGCCAGGTGATGACGAGCTCCGCGTCGCGCGAGGGCACCACGAGGAAAAGGTTCACGACGACGACGCCGAGGAACGCGATGAACCCCCACCTCAGCCACGGAAGGGGAAGGCGCGGCAGCAGCCACGTTCCGGCCTGCGCTCCGACGACGGCCCCCGCCGCGAGGAGCCCGGCCGCCACCCAGGAGACCTCGCCCATCACGGCGTAGGAGATCACGCCGACCACCGCCGTCGGCACGATCGCCGCGAGCGAGGTCCCGGAGGCCAGGCGCTGATCGAACGCGGCGAGCAGCACGAGCAGCGGCACGATCACGGTGCCGCCGCCGACGCCGAACAGCCCGGACATCAGCCCGGCTGCCAGGCCGACCATCACGTAGATCAGCCAGCGGGGAACGCGCGGCGCGCGCTGTGGTTCGGACGACATGGGACTCCTTCGCGTAGCCACGCTCACCCTATCGCCGCCGCGTTACCGCCCCGTTACCAGAGCCCCCCTCGTCAGCGGGCGAGCAGCTCGTGGGCGATGCCGTCGAGGATGTCGGTCTCGCTCACCAGGACCTGCTGCCCGGGAACCCGGGTGACGATCTCGTCGAGGATCATCGACCCGCCGCCGATCACGGCCGCGCGCAGCGGGTGCATCAGCGGCTGCTCGGCGATCTCGTCGGCGGTCTGGCCGAGCCAGCGTCGGCTGATGGCGCGGATCGTCTCGGCGCTCAACGCCGTGCCGTGGACGGCCTCGCGCGAGTATTCCCGGAGCCCGAGGTGATCGGCGGCGACGCTGGTGACGGTGCCCGCGACGCCGATGGCCGAGGCGAGCGCCGCGAAGTCGACGCCCGCGCCGTCGATCAGCTCGCCGATGTACGCGCGCGCGGCCTCCTGCTCCTCGGCCGTGGGCGGCTCGGTGCGCAGGAACCGTTCGGTGATCCGCACCGCGCCGATGTCCAGGCTGACGGCGGACGCGACCTGGTCGTCCTCGCCGACCACGACCAGCTCGGTGGAGCCGCCGCCGATGTCGAAGATCAGCGTCGGCCGCGGCGACGACACGCCGCTCAGCACCCCGGCGGCCGACAGCCGCGCCTCCTCCTCGCCGGAGATGACGTCGACGCCGACGCCCAGCCGCGCGCGCACGCCCGCCTCGAACACGTCGCGGTTGGAGACGTCGCGCGCCGCCGATGTCGCGACGAAGCGCGTCTCGTCGACGCCGTGATCGGCGATGATGCGCGCGTACTCGTCGAGGACGGCGAACGTGCGTGCCAGCGCGTCCGGGTGGAACTCCCCGGTCGCGTCGACGCCCTGCCCCAGGCGTGCGAGGCGCACCTCGCGGATGAGTTCTTTTGGCTCCGGGCCTTTCGACGCGCGCTGCATCGCTTCGCTCTTTTCGCGCGGCTCAAGGAGCGGTTGGCTCATGATCAGCAGGCGGACGGAGTTGGTGCCGCAGTCGACGGCGGCGACGGTGCGGGCGGCGCCCTCGGGGCAGACGTCGCCCATCGCGTCGAGGGCCTCATCGCCGAGCGGGTTCACGCCGCGGCCCGCCGCCAGCGCGTGGCCGACGAGCACGTGGAGGCACTTCACGCGGGTCGGCATGCCGCCGGCGCTGATGCCGTCGATCTCGTCGACGTGGCCCAGCGCCTCGCGGTCGGCGAGGTACGCCTCGTGGGCGGCGCGGTAGCGGGCGGCCAGCTCGGCGTCGGCGTCCAGGCGCGCGGTCATCTCCGCCATGAGACCGGAGGCCTCCAGCGTCGAGCAGGCCGACACGATCCGGGGGCAGGTCAGGTAGTAGACGGTGGGGAAGGGGGTGCCGTTGGGGAGCCGCGGCAGCGTCTTCACCACACCGGGGTGCCCGCTCGGGCAGTGATAGGCGACCTCGACGACGCCCCGGGGCGCGCGGCCGAGCTGGGCCTCGACCTCGGCGAGATCGGCGGCGCTGGGTTCGGTCATGTCTAGTCGTCCTCATCGTCGGGCGTGAGCTCGATGGTGCGCGGCGGCTCTGAGGCCTTCGGCTCCTCGGACGCCTCCTCCTCGGCCGGCGAGTCCGCGACCTGCACCGAGCCCCACATCTTCTCCCACCAGAGCTGCGGCGGCTCGGCCGCCTCCAGCTCGATGGCCGCGCCGTCGAGCGGCTTGCCGTCGGCGTCGAGCACCCGGTAGCCGACCTCGCCGGGCAACACCCAGCCCAGCCGCGACCGCGCGATGGAGCGCACGTAGGCGGGGTCGTTCCAGCGCTCGAGCTTGTCGTTCAGGTCGGCGATCTTGTCCTGCTCGACGGCGATCTCCGCCTTCACCGCAGCGATCTCCTCGGCCTGCGTGAAGTACACCCGCAGCGAGTGGGCGAGCACCATGCCGATGCCTGCGACCACGACGAGGAGCACGACGAGGCGCCACGTGGCCGTGACCGCGCGTTGCGCGCGCGGCACGGGTGCCGGCCGGGCCGACATGGCCGCCCCGACGTCGCCCTCCTCCATCGCCTGGACGCGCGGGCGGGCGGTGCGCTCCCCCGGACGCGCAGCGGTCCGGGTCCGCGGCGAACCGCGACCCGGACCGCTGTCGGCCGGCGCTTGTCGAGGGGTCTGAGGCACGCCTACCAGTTTGCCCTAGACCCTCAAGAACTCAGCCCTGGAAACGCGGGAAGGCCGAACGACCGGCGTAGACCGCCGCCTCGTCCAGGTCGTCCTCGATGCGCAGGAGCTGGTTGTACTTGGCGACGCGGTCGGTGCGCGCGGGGGCGCCCGACTTGATCTGGCCGCAGCCGAGGGCGACGGCGAGGTCGGCGATGGTGGTGTCCTCGGTCTCGCCGGAGCGGTGCGACATCATGGTGCGGAAGCCGTTGCGGTGAGCCAGGTCGACGGCGTCGATGGTCTCGGTCAGCGAGCCGATCTGGTTCACCTTCACCAGCAGCGCGTTGGCCGTCTTGGTGTCGATGCCGCGCTGCAGGCGGGTGACGTTGGTGACGAACAGGTCGTCGCCGACGATCTGGATCTTGTCGCCGAGGCGATCGGTCATCAGCTTCCAGCCGTCCCAGTCCTCCTCGTTCAGCGGGTCCTCGATGGACACCAGCGGGTAGAACTTCACGAGCTCCGCGTAGTAGTCCACCATCTCCTCGGAGGTCTTCTTCTCGCCCTCGAAGAGGTAGCCGCCGTCCTCGTAGAACTCGGAGGCCGCGACGTCCATCGCGAGCGCCACGTCGGCGCCGGGCTCGTAGCCGGCGTCGCGGATGGCGGTCAGGATGAGGTCGAGGGCCTCGCGGTTGCTGTCGAGGTTGGGGGCGAAGCCGCCCTCGTCGCCGAGGCCGGTGTTCAGCTGGCGGGCCTTGAGCACCTTCTTGAGCTCGTGGTAGACCGCGGCGCCCATCTCGAGGGCCTGAGCGAAGGACTCTGCGCCGATCGGCGCGATCATGAACTCCTGGATGTCGACGTTGGAGTCGGCGTGCGACCCACCGTTGAGGATGTTCATCATGGGCACGGGCAGGACGTGCGCGTTGGGGCCGCCGACGTACTTGTACAGCGGGAGGCCGGCCTCCTCGGCCGCGGCGTGCGCGACGGCGAGCGAGACGCCGAGGATGGCGTTGGCGCCGAGCTTTGCCTTGTTGTCGGTGCCGTCGAGCTCGAGCATCGCCTGGTCGACGGCGCGCTGGCAGTCGGCCTCGAGGCCCAGGATCTCCTCGCCGATGACCTCGGTGGCGTTCTTGACGGCCGTGAGGACGCCCTTGCCCCCGTAACGGCCCTTGTCGCCGTCGCGCAGCTCGACGGCCTCGAAGGCGCCGGTCGAGGCACCCGAGGGGACCGCGGCGCGGCCGCTGGCGCCCGAGTCAAGCTCGACCTCGACCTCGATGGTCGGGTTGCCGCGGGAATCGAGGATCTCGCGCGCCTGAATGAATTCGATGGATGCCATGAAGCTCCCTTTCAAAGAGTGTGCTCTTCCGAGGAGAAGCTTAACCGCCCCAAGGCCCGCGCGGGCACCCGCCCCAGTTGCGGGATATCGGACGGGCGCCGAGGCGGGAATGGTCAGGCTTCGGCGTCCCTGATCCGCGCCTCGAGCGCGCGCACCGCCGCACGGGCCGCGGCGTCGGCGTCGACCCCGCTGGCCTGCGCCCTGGCGACCAGGTCGACGATGCCCCGGCCCACCTCTTCGGCCCCGATGGGCGCGTCCGGGAGGTCGACGGCGACGCCGTGCGAGCGGCTCCGGGACACCACCTTCTGGGCGCGTGCGACGACGCTGAGGGCGTCGGCGATGCCGTCGAGCGACGAGCTGCGCCCCTTCTCCGCGCGCTTTCGCTGCTCCCAGGTGGCGCGGAGGTCGGCGGGGACCTCGGCGTCGGCGAACACGTAGGGGTGGCGTCGGATCAGCTTGTCG
>DAONOU010000116.1:0-7921 GCA_035409265.1 Arachnia sp.
CTCCCACGGATTCTACCCGTTGGGGCTCTTGGTCCGGAAACAATCCCTCACCTCAGGCATGGTGCGGCGGCCTATCCGACGTCGATCCTCGCAACTTTCGAACCGCGCTGTTCGTTTGAGGTCACCCAGGCGATCTGGGTCGACCCGTCGCAAACGCTGACATGCGGGCCGCCAACTGAGCGTCGCGCTCGGCGGCGACGTGCTGGTAGCGCATGGCCATGTTCGGCGTGCTGTGCCCGATCCGGGCCTGAAGCTCTGCCAAGGTGGCTCCCAACTGCGCCGCCAGCGTCGCGCTGGTGTGACGCAGCCCGTGGACCGTCAGGCCGGGCATGCCGATGGCTGCCTTGCCCTTGTCGTGCGCGTCGCGCAGGACGCTGTCGTTGAGCGGGGAGTGTCCATCCCTGGCCGGGAACAGCAACGCGTCCCGCTCACGCACGGGCTGACGCGCCGCCCACTCCCGCAACGCCGGAAGTAGGTGGGGAGGGATGGACACCGACCTGACCCCGGCGTCCGTCTTGGGTGGGCCGATCAGGAGCTGCCCCTTGAGTCGCACGACGGCCTGCCGGACATGCACCACCCCCAATTCCAGATCCAGGTCACGCACGCGGAGCCCGCGCACCTCGCCGGAGCGCAGGCCGCACCACCCGGCCAGCAGAAGGGGCACCCGCCGCGGCTCGGGCACGGCAGCCAGGTAGCGGTTGAGTTGATCGACGGTGAGCACCTCGATCTCGCGCGCTCGCTCCTTCTGCGTGCCCGCCTTCACCCGGCACGGGCTCGCCTCCACGAGCCGCTCTTCGACGGCCTCCTTGAAGATCGATTTCAGCAGGCCGTAGGCGTTGGCCTGTTGGGTGGGCGTCGTGTGCATCCCGGCGTACCAGGTGGAGATCTCCGCCGCGGTGATCTCGCCCAGGGGCCGCTTCGCGAACGCCGGAAGGATGGTCAAACGGAGCAGCTTCGCGTACAGCGCCGCCGTGCCGGGTCGAATCCGGCGGCGGGCCACCACAGCGGCGGCGTACTCACCCAGCAGAAGGGGCGCCTCCTGAACCTCCCGGACCTGCCGGGCCGGCGGTTCCCACTCGCCGCGACTGATCATCCGTTCCTGGTCGACCAGCCACCCTTCGGCGTCGATCCGTGCGACGAAGGTGATCGGAGCGCTGTGCCGGCCGCCGTCTGGGCCGGTGTAGCGCGCCCGGTACCGCCCGCTCGGCAACTGGCCTACCTCACCGAAGCCGCGCTTGACCTTGGCCCGTGGTCTACCCATGGTGCGCCCCTCCCGTCACGCTACGTAACGGGCCGAAGGACGGTCGGGTGGACAGTGGGCGACGCCGACGACGTCCCCCACGCCCCGGATGTCGTGGGGAATACGTGGGGAACCGTGGGGAATACGTGGGGAATGGGAGGCCTCTGAAGGCCATCCGTGTCCATGGGAGTCCACCACTGAGAAGGACCGAAGTCCTTGTCAGAGGGGATTTGATGTAGTCAGGGGACCATACATCGTTGTGCGCGCGAGAGGAGTTGAACCTCCACGCCCTTGCGGGCACTGGCACCTGAAGCCAGCGCGTCTGCCATTCCGCCACGCGCGCAGTGGGCCTTGCGACCCGAGTGAGAACACTAGCACCACGTTCAGCGGTGAGCCAAAAGACGTCTGGGGAGCGCTCCGCGGCTGTAGCGTCGTGGCATGCGCGTCGCCTTCGTCTGTCTGCACACCTCCCCCGCCGAGCGGGCAGGAACCGCCGACGCCGGTGGCATGAACGTCCTCATCCGCGCGCTGGCGCGGGCGCTCCGGGAAAGGGGCGTCGCCGTCGAGTTCTTCACCCGACGCTCGTCCCCCACCACCCCGGGTACGGAGGTCCTCGACGACGGCACGCTCATCCACCAGGTCACGGCCGGCCCGGCGACGCCGCTGCCGAAGGGCGAGATCGACCAGTACATCGACGAGTTCCGCGCGAACCTCGGATCGCTGGACGGGTTCGACGTGGTCCACTCGCATCACTGGATGTCCGGGGTCGCGGCGTTGCCCCTGGCGCGCGCCGCGGGGATCCCGCACCTCATGACGTTCCACTCCGTCGCCGCGCACCCCAATTCGTCCCTGCGCGACGGCGAGCCGCCGGAGTCGCCGGCCCGGCTGGCCGGGGAGATCACCTGCGCGACGGAGTCGGACCTCGTCGTCGCGGTCTCGCGCCACGAGGCCGCGGTGGTGATCGGCCGGTGCCAGGCCGATCCGGAGCGGGTCGTCGTCGTGCGCCCCGGGGTCGACCTCGAGCTGTTCCACCCCGCGGCCCCTTCAGCGGCGGCTCACGAAACCATCCCGGAGGGCGTGCGGCCGGGCTATGTCCTGTTCGCCGCGCGGCTGCAACCGTTGAAGGCCCCCGACCTGGCGATCGCCGCCGTCGCGGGCCTGCCGGAGGACGAGCGGCCGGACCTCGTGCTCGTGGGCCAAGCACCCGCCGACCTCGCCGACTACGAGGCCGAGCTTCACCGCCTCGCGGATTCGACGGGGACGCGGGTCGCCTTCCTGCCCGGCCAGGACCGCGAGGGCCTCGCGCGGCTGCTGCGGCACGCGAGCGTCGTGCTTGTCCCTTCGTATTCCGAGACCTTCGGCCTGATCGCCCTCGAGGCCTCCGCCTCGGGCGTGCCGGTACTGGCCGCCGCGGCGGGAGGGCTGACCGAGGCCATCTGCAACACGCACACGGGCCTGCTCGTCCCGACGCACGAGCCCGCCGACTGGTCCGAGGCCCTGGGTTCCCTCCTCCGCGACCCCGAGCGCCGCGCCGAGATGGGCCGCACCGGCCGGCGCCGCGCCGAGGAGATGACCTGGGCGCGGGCCGCCGAGCAGACGCTGGCCGCGTACCGTCGGGCCGTGGCCGCCGGCCGGGTCGTGGCGTTTCTCCACGCGCACCCCGACGACGAGACCCTGGCCTCCGGCGCACTGATCGCGCACCTCGCCGACGAGGGAATAGAGGTCGCGGTGCTGACCGCCACGCGCGGCGAGATGGGCGGCGTGGTTCCCGGCCCGCTGTCCGCGCTCGTGGGAACGCCCGAGTTGGAGATCCGCCGCGAGGCGGAGTTGGCCGGCGCGCTGGCCGAGCTCGGCGTCCGGCGCCACGCCTACCTCGGGGCCGCACCCGCCAGGGCCGGCGGCGAGCCCCGCCGCTACCGCGACTCCGGCATGCGCTGGGTCACCCCCACCGTCGCCGGACCCGCCGAGGACTCCGCCCCAGACGCGTTCTGCACGGCCGACGTCGCGGAGGCCATCGGTGACGCCGTCGCCTTCCTCCGCGCGACGGGGGCCTCGCTCGTCGTGAGCTACGACGACGACGGCGGCTACGGGCACCCGGACCACGTGCGGATGCACGAGGTCGCGAAGGCGGCCGCGGCGGAGCTGGGCCTCCCGTTCGCGGCGCTCACCGCGCACCGCGACCTCGCCACCCGCTGGTACGACCTCGAGGACTACCTGCCGCGGGTCGCCGCCGCGCTGCGCCACCACCGCACGCAACTCACGGTCCACGCCGACGGCGCGACCATCACCCACAGCGGCGGCCAGACCGAGCCGATCCTCACCTCGACCGGGCTGATTTCCGCTCCTTGAGCCGCCACTGCGGGTTGAGCCGGACCGCGAAGCGCCCGACCCCGCTCAACCAGCGGGTCTCAACGAGCGAGGCTAGGCTGTCGTTCATGCGTCTCCTCCTCATCCGTCACGGACAGACCCAGTCCAACGTCAACCGCGAGCTGGACACCGCGTTTCCCGGGGCACCGCTGAACGAGGCCGGCCTGGCGCAGGCCGAGGCGCTCGTCGAGGCGCTCGCCCACGAGCGGATCGACGCGCTGTACTGCTCGACGCTGACCCGCGCGCAGCAGACCGCCGCGCCGCTGGCTGCGTCCCGCGCGCTGGAGGCGGTGATCGTCGACGGCATCCAGGAGATCGCCGCGGGCGTCGAGGAGATGAGCACCAACTGGCAGCCGTACGTCGACATGCTGAACTCGTGGTCGCCCACGAACCTGGATGTCGGCCTCGAGGGCGGCGAGACCGCGCGCCAGTTCGTCACGCGGTTCACCAACGCCGTCGCCGCCATGGAGCAGGCGGGCGACGAGCACGTCGCGCTGGTCAGCCACGGCGCCGCGCTGCGGGTGTGGGCCATCACGCAGGACCCGACGATCGGCTTCGACCTCGCGCCCCCGTTGGCCAACACGCAGTGGATCACGCTGAACGGCTCGATGACCGCGGGCTGGCGGATCGAACGCTGGGGAGACTCCTTCCCTGCGCCCACCGCTGGTTGAGCCGGACCCCGCGCGAAGCGCCGGTCCGTGTCGAAACCAAGAAGGCCTGGATCCAGCGGAACCCGCCCATAGACTGGGGCGCATGGGCAAGGTGGGCGTATTCATCAAGACGGCGAGCACGATCCTCGCGACGTCGGTCGCGCTGTTGACGGCGATGCGGGAGAACCCGCAGATCGCGGAGGGCATCGACTCGGCCATCGACAAGCTCAAGAAGGCCACGAACTCACAGAACCCGAAGCTGCGATTCGACGCCAAGCTGGCGGCGATCGTCGCGGCCGCGGACGCCGTCGAGCAGACGTTCCCCAGCGCCGCGGAGCCCGCGGGGTGGCGACGGCAGGCCCAGGCGCTGCGCGTGCGCGGCGAGCTGGCCTGGCACTCGAACACGGGCGGGCACCGGCGCAAGGCGATGAAGGCGCTGAACGCAGAGACCGCCGAGGTGCTGTCCCAGGTCAACGCCCGGTTGATCGACCTCCAGGGCAGGTTCTCGCCCGAGCTGGACGCGTAGTGACGCCGCTGATCCTGCGCGGGCAGCGGTTCGACGCCGCCCACCCCGCGGTGATGGGCATCGTCAACCGCACCCCCGACTCGTTCTACGCGCCCGCCCGGCACGCCGACAATGAGGCCGCCGTCGCCCGCGCGGTCCAGATGGTGGCCGAGGGCGTGGGCATCGTCGATGTCGGCGGCGTGCGCGCGGGCCAGGAGGGAGACTGGGTCGAGGCCGCCGAGGAGATCGACCGCGTCCGCCCCGTCCTCGCGGCGCTGCGCGAGCGGCTGCCGCACCTGATCCTCTCCCTCGACACCTGGCGGGCCGAGGTGGCCGAGGCGTGCGCGGGCCTCGTCGACCTCGTCAACGACACCTGGCAGGGCGCCGACCCCGAGCTCCTCGGCGTGGCGGCCGTGACCGGCGCCGGGTACGTCGTCTCGCACACCGGCGGGCTGCCGCCACGCACCGACCCCGTCAACGTCGACTACGGGCCGGACGACGCCGTGGTCGACGACGTCCTCCGGGTCCTCCGCGACGGCGCCGCGCGCGCCGAGGCCGCCGGCCTGCCCCGCGAGCGGATCCTGGTGGACCCCACGCTCGACTTCGGCAAGACGACCCTCGACTCGCTGGCGCTGGTGCGCCACACCGCGCGCATCGTCGATCTCGGCTACCCGGTTCTGCAGGCCATCAGCCGCAAGGACTTCGTCGGCGAGACGCTCGACCTGGCGATCGACGAGCGGCTCGAGGGGACGCTCGCGGCCACGGCGATCGCGGCGTGGCAGGGGGCGACCGTGTTCCGCGCGCACGACGTCCGGGCGACGCGACGCGTCCTCGACATGGTGGCGAGCATCCGCGGGGATCGTCCGCCGTCGCTCTCGGTCCGCGGGCGCCGTACCGCTGGTTGAGCAGCGCGAGTGACACTTCCGGTTCCGGAAACAATACGCTTCGCGGATTTCCCGGGTTAATCCGCCCCCCGGGTCCGCGGCCGACATCGCTCGACTAGTGTTTGCCGCAGGGTCGAAAGCCCCAAGAAAGACGGAGACCGATGAGCGATCAAGCTACGAATGCGGCCGACATCAGCCTGGCCGCGGACTTCGAGACTCCCTCCCAGGCAGACTGGGAGAGGGAGGTCTTGAAGGTCCTTAACCGCAGGCGCCCCGAAGGCAAGGAACTGAGCATCGAGCAGGCGTACAAGCGCCTGACGAGCACCACTGTCGACGGGCTGAGCATCAAACCGCTGTACACGCGCGAGGACGGCCCGGAGGAGCTCGGCTACCCCGGCGTCGCCCCGTTCACCCGCGGCACCACGCTGCGCGACGGTGAGATGGACGCTTGGCATGTTGCCCAGCTTCACGAAACCCCGGACGCGGCGGAGACGACGCGCAACATCCTCGCTGACCTGGAGCGGGGCTGCACCGCGGTCTACCTGCGGGTCGACCCCGACGCGGTCGCCGTGGCAGACGTCGCGACGGTGCTGAGCGGCGTGATGTTCGACCTCGCGCCCGTGTACCTGACCAGCCGCACGCAGCAGCTGGACGCCGCCGCGGCGCTCGTGGCCGCGCTCGCGGCCTCCGGCAAGGACGCGGCCGAGGTGTCGGGCAACCTCGGCGTCGACCCCGTCGGCGCGGCGGCGCTCGCGGGCACCGACGCGGACCTGTCGGTCCTCGCCGAGGCCGTCGAGCTAGCACAGCCGTTCCCGAAGGTGACGCCGATCGTCGTCGACGCGACGGTCTACAACAATGCCGGCGCGGGCGACGTCCACGAGCTGGCCTACGCCATCGCCGTCGGCGTCGAGTACGTGCGGGCCCTGATCGACGCGGGCCTCAGCGCCGACGACGCGTTCGGCCAGATCCTGTTCCGCGTCAGCGCGGGCACCGACCAGTTCCTCACCATCTCCCGGCTGCGCGCGCTGCGCGAGCTGTGGTCGCGCGTGGGCGAGGTCCTCGGCGTCGCCCCGGAGAAGCGCGGCGCCGTCCAGCACGCGGTCACCTCGGAGCGCCAGCTGTCCCGCGACGACACCTACGTCAACGTGCTGCGCGGCACCATCTCCTGCTTCGCGGCCGCCGTCGGCGGCGCGGAGATCCAGACGGTGCTGCCGTTCGACACCGTGATCGGCCTGCCCGACGAGCTGGCCCGCCGAATCGCGCGCAACACGCAGATCGCGCTGGCCGAGGAGTCCAACATCGGCCGCGTCAACGATCCCGCGGGCGGCGCCTGGTTCGTCGAGTCGATGACCCAGCAGCTGGGCGCGAAGGCGTGGGAGGTCTTCCAGGGCCTCGACGCCACGGGCTTCGTCGCGAACCTGGCCGACGGCACCGTCGCGGCCCAGCTCGCCGAGGTCACCTCGGCCCGCGCGAAGGGCCTCTCGACCCGAAAGATCCCGCTGACGGGCGTGTCGATGTTCCCGAACTACACCGAGACGCTGCCGGTCCGCCAGGCCCGCCCCGAGGCCCCGGCCTACGGCGGGCTGACCCTCGCGCGCGACTCGCAGGTCTTCGAGGACCTCCGCGACCGCGCCGACGCCGCGCGCGCGGCCGGCAACCCGCCGAAGGTGCTGCTCGCCTGCCTGGGCGCCCGCCGCGACTTCGGCGGCCGCGAGGGCTTCACGTCGAACCTGTACCACGTGGGCGGGATCGAGACGGTGCTCGCCGAGGGCGCGACGCCCGAGGACTTCGCGCGCCAGCTCGCCGAGGCGGGCGCGAAGGTCGCGGTGCTGTGCTCGAGCGCGAAGGTATACGCGGGCCAGGGCATCGCCGTCGCCGAGGCGCTGCGCGCCGCCGGGGCCGAGCAGGTGCTCGTCGCGGGCCAGATCGCGGAGCTGGGCGAGGGCGGCGAGGCCGCCGTCGACGGCAACGTGTTCGACGGAATGAACGTGGTCGACCTCCTGACCACCACGCTGGAGAAGTTGGGAGCCTGACCATGACCATCCCCCGTTTCACGGACGTGCCGCTGAGCGCGAGCATCCCGGCCGACGCCGCCGAGCAGTTCGAGGCGCTGAACGCCGCCGTCGGGCACTCCGCCGGGTGGCAGACGCCGGAGCACATCCTCGTCCCGACGCTGTTCACGGACAAGGACCTCGCGGGCCTCGACTTCCTGAACACCCGCCCGGGCATCCCGCCGTTCCTGCGCGGCCCGTACGCGACGATGTACGTGAACCAG
>DAONOU010000117.1:0-7804 GCA_035409265.1 Arachnia sp.
CGAAGAGCTTCAGACCCTTCATCCGCAGGTCGAGCATCCACTGCGGCTCGTCCTTCAGCCCGGAGATGTTCTCGACGACGGCCTCGTTCAGGCCGCGCTTGGCGCCGGCTCCGGCCTCGTCCTTGTCGTGCCAGCCCCACTGATAGTTGGAGAGGGCCTCGATGTGCTCGTCCTGCGTGGCGCCAAGGCCAGGCGCCTGCTGTGCAGTCTGGGTCATTATCTTTTCCCCGTTACTTTCTCTTCGGAATATTCGGCGTGGGCAGGGGCGTCGGAATGTGCGTGGTGCACACGCCGTCGCCGTGGGCGATGGTGGCGAGCCGCTGGACGTGGGAGCCGAGCAGGCTCGCGAAGAGCTGGGTCTCGATCTCGCAGAGCACCGGGAACTCGGCGGCGACGTGCGCGACCGGGCAGTGGTGCTGCAGGAGCTGGTCGCCGGAGTGGACCGGCCGCACCGACGGCGCGTAGCCGTCGACGGCGAGGGCCTCGACGAGCGCCTCGATCGCGCGTCCCTCCGGGTGCTCCTCGCGGTGCTGCCGGAACCGGCGCTCGACCTCGTCGAGGCGCTCACGGGAGAGCTCCCGGACGGCGTTCGGGCCGGCGACCGCGGTGAGCCTGCGGAGGGCGGCGATCGCGAGGTCGTCGTAGGACTGCCGGAACTCGGCGCGGCCCGCGTCCGTCAGGACGAAGACCTTCGAGGGCCGGCCCCGGCCGCGGGCGCCGTAGACGCGCTCCGCGCGCGAGTCGAGCACGCCCTCGTCGAGGAGCACCGTCAGGTGCCTGCGCACGGCGGCCGGCGTCAGGTCGAGCTTGTCGGCGAGCTGCTTGGCGGTCTGCGGCCCGTCACCGAGAATCAGTTGGACGACGCGCTGGCGGGTCGGCACCTCGTGATCGATGTCAGTCGTCGCTGTCATACGCACCTCCTCGCTCGCTCTCGGCGCCTCAAAAAACGCTCAATAATGTCACGCCAGTCTTTCCAATTGTGCGCCGGGTTTCAAGGAAGGCCGCCCTAAGTCCGCGCCCCGTGTGAGATGCGGACCTCACAAGCCGTTAGGCTGGCCGGGTGTCTGCCATCGACGCCCGCGATCTGCGCCTCAGCTTCGGCCCCGTGACGGCCCTCGACGGGCTCACCCTGACGGCCGACGCGGGTCAGGTGACCGCGCTCCTCGGCCCCAACGGCGCGGGCAAGACCACCTTCATCCGCTGCTGCACCGGACTCGCCCGGCCCACCTCCGGCGCGCTCACCCTGTTCGGGGAGGCCCCCGGCTCTCCGGCGGTGCTGGCGAGGATCGGCCTCATGCCGCAGGCGACGGGGGCGTGGGCCGGGGTCAGGGCCGGCGAGCTGCTGCGTTACCTCTCCCGCCTCTACGCCGCCCCGCAGCCGGTCGACGAGCTCATGGCGCTGCTCGGCATCGACGCGTTCGCCCGCACCCCGTATCGGCGCCTCTCGGGCGGGCAGCAGCAGGCCGTGAACCTCGCCGGAGCCCTCGTGGGCCGGCCGGACCTCCTGTTTCTCGACGAGCCCACCGCGGGCCTCGATCCGCGCGCCCGGCGGCGGACCTGGGACGTCGTCCGCGCGGTCCGCGAGGCCGGGGCCGCCGTGCTGCTGACCACCCACGACATGGCGGAGGCCGCGGAGCTCGCCGACCGCGTGCACATCGTCGACGCCGGGCGCGTGACCGCCAGCGGCACGGTCGACGAGTTGGCGAGCGAGGGCTCGCTCGAGGACGCCTACCTGCGCCACACCACCGGAGACCGCCCGTGACGCTCGACTTCTCACCCCGCCCCGCCGCCGCGCCCGCCCGGTCCCGCGTCTGGGCACACGCCTCGATCGAGGCGAGCCTGATCGTCCGCAACGGCGAGCAGGCCATCCTCGCGATCCTCATCCCGCTCGCCGTCCTCGTGGGCGCGGCGTTCTTCGGCGACCGGCTCGGCCTCGGGCTGCCGACGGCGGCCCCGTCGGTGCTCGCCCTCGTCATGTGGAGCTCGTGCCTGACGACGCTGGCGATCTCCACGGGCTTCGAGCGCCGCTACAACGTGCTCGAGCGGATCGCCGCGACGCCGCTCGGCCGCCCGGGGATCCTGGCGGGGAAGGCGCTGGCCATCGGCATGATCACCCTCGGCCAGGTGGTCGTGCTCGGGCTGGCCGCGCTCGCGCTCGGCTGGCGCCCCGCGTTCACCGCCGCGTCGGTCGTGGTCGCCGTCGCGACGGCGCTGCTCTGCATGGGCGCCTTCGCGGGCCTCGGCCTCGCCCTCTCCGGGTCGCTGCGGCCCGAGGCGACCCTCGCCGTCGCGAACCTGCTCTACCTCGTCGGGATGCCGCTCGGCATCCTGCTCCCGGCGAGCCGCTTCCCGGACTGGGCCGCGCGGATCGTCCAGGCGCTGCCGACCGGCGCGCTGGGCGAGGCGCTGCGCGCGGCCTCCACCGGCGACGCGTTGCTCTGGCCGATCCTCGTCGCCGCGCTCTGGTGCGCGGCCCTGCTCACCCTCGCGTGGAAGGTGTTCACATGGACGTCCTGAGGCGATTCGCCGGCCTCCTGGGAGGGCTCCTCTCCTCCCTCGCGAGGCTGGTCGACGGCGAGCGCGCGCTCCGGTCGTGGCTGTGGGCGTCGCTGATCTGCAACATGGGGATCATCGTGACCGGCGCCGTCGTGCGGCTCACCGCGTCGGGGCTCGGCTGCGACACGTGGCCCAAGTGCAGCGCGGAGAGCTACGTCCCTCACGGCGAGGCCGGCATCCACGGCATCATCGAGTTCGGAAACCGGACCCTCACCTTCGTGCTCATCGCGGCCGCGCTCGGGGCGTTCTTCGCTGCGTGGCGGGGGCGTGGGCGCGGCACGAAGCTGTGGTGGATCACGCTCGGCGTGGGCCTCGGCATCCCGTTCCAAGGCGTCATCGGCGGGTTCACCGTCTGGTCCGACCTCAATCCCTACGTGGTGGCGCTGCACCTCCTGCTCTCCGTGGCCCTCATCGTCATCTGCGTGTGGGCGCTGCGCGTGGGATACCGCTCCCCCGTGACGCCCGTCGCGCCCGGCGCGCGGTGGCTGGTCATCGCCACGTTCGCGGCCACGATGTTCTCGATCTGGGTGGGAACCGTCGTCACCGGCTCCGGTCCCCACGCGGGCGACGCGCGGGCCGTGCGCACCGGCCTCGACATCGAGATGGTCGCCCGCGCGCACTCCCTGTCGGCCTGGCTGGTGACCGCGCTCACCGTCGCGTGCGTCTGGCTCTTCCACCGCATCGGCGCTCCGCGCGCCGCCCGCGCCGCCCGGCTGCTGCTCCTCACGGTACTGCTCCAAGGGGTCATCGGATACCTGCAGTATTTCCTCGGCATTCCCGCGAGCATCGTGTGGCTTCATATGGTTGGGTTGACCCTTGTGACCGCCGCCGCCGCGTGGCTGCTTGTCACCACCACGAGGAGGACCCATGTCGAACAACCCGGTGCTGACGAGGCGACTGCCCTTTCAGCTGCCTGACTTCGCCGCCGCGACGCCCGCCGACTATCGGGCGGCGTTCGAGGAGGGCATGTCCGGCCAGCTGACAGCCCTGGCCGCCCTCCGCGACGACCCGGCTCCCGCCACCGTCGAGAACGTGCTCGGCGCGTGGGAGGACGCCGGTTCGGCGCTGCTGCGCGCCGCGAACGCCTTCTTCGCCGTCTACGCCTCGAACTCCACCCCGGAGATCGAGGCCATCGAGGAGGAGATGGCGCCGCGCCTCGCCGAGCACGAGGACGCGATCTACCTCGACAAGGGCCTCTTCGCCCGCCTCCAGCAGCTGCGCGGCCGCGCCGACGCCGGCGAGGTCGCCCTCGACGAGCAGGACGAGTACGCGCTCGACGAGACCCTGCGCGCCTTCCGTCGCGCGGGCGTCGCGCTCGACGACGCAGGCCAATCCCGGCTGCGCGAGCTCAACCGCCGCCTCGCCGAGCTGTCCAGCGCCTTCGAGCGGCTGAACCGCGAGGCCCGCAACGCCGGCGCCATCGCCGTCGAAGAGTCGGAGCTCGGCGGGTTGTCGGACGAGGAGCGCGAGGCGCTGAAGACCGACGGCGGGTACCGGATCGAGCTGGTCAACACCACGCAGCAGCCCCTGGCCGCGAGGCTCACCGACGCGAGCGTGCGCCGTCGGCTGCTCGAGGCCTCCACCACGCGCGCGCTGGGCGGCGACTTCGACACCCGCGCCACGCTGCTCGAGGCGGCCCGCGCCCGCGCCGAGCGCGCCACGCTGCTGGGCTACGCGAACCACGCGGAGATCGTCGCCGAGGCCGGCTGCGCCAAGACCACCGACGCCATCTTCGAGATGCTCGTCCCGCTGGCACAGGCCGCGCTGGCCAAGGCCCGCGAGGAGGCCGCGGAGCTCGGCGCCCGATACGCGGAGCTGGACCCGGGCGCGGAGTTCACCGCCGCGGACTGGACCTACGTCGAGTCGATCGTGCGCCGCGAGCGCTTCGCCTTCGACGAGTCGGACCTCGCCGAGTACCTCCAGGTCGACCGCGTGCTGGCCGCCGTCTACGCCGCCGCCGAGGAGCTGTACGGCCTCACCTTCCACCCGCGCGAGGACCTGGTCGGCCACGCGCCGGGCACGCAGAGCTACGAGGTGCGCGACGCGGAAGGCGCGGTCATCGGCCTGTTCGCCATGGACTTCTGGGCCCGCCCGACGAAGCAGGGCGGCGCGTGGATGAGCAACCTCGTCGACCAGTCGACGCGCGACGGCGCCCTCCCCGTGGTGACCAACAACTGCAACTACTCGCCCACCACGACGGCGATCACGTGGGACGACGTCATCACCATGTTCCACGAGTTCGGGCACGCGCTGCACGGCCTGCTCGCCGACAGCCGGTACGCGTCGCGCTCGGGCGCGAACACCCCGCGCGACTTCGTGGAGTTCCCCAGCCAGGTCAACGAGCACTGGGCGTGGACGCCCGGTAGGGTGCTGCCCGCCGAGTGGGTGGAGCGACTGACCGCGGCCAGCCAGTTCGGCCAGGGCTACGCGACGGCGGAGACGGAGATCTCCTCGCTGCTCGACCTGGTCTGGCACACCACGCCCCTCGACGAGCTGCCCGAGTCCGTCGACGACGTGGAGGCATTCGAGCGGGCGGCGCTGGAGCGCTTCGGGCTGGTGGAGCCGCTGGTCCCGCCGCGCTACCGCTCGCAGTACTTCGCCCACATCTGGGGCGGCGGCTACGCGTCGAGCTACTACGGCTACGCCTGGGCGAAGGTGATGGACGCCGACGCCGTCGCCTGGTTCGACGAGCAGGACGGCCCCGTGCGCGAGGCGGGCGAGCACTTCCGCCGCACGCTGCTGGCCCCGGGCGGTTCCGTCGACCCGATGGAGACCTACCGGCGCTTCCGCGGCCGCGACCCGCAGCTCCAGCCCCTGCTCGATCGCCTGGGCCTGAGCCTCTGATGGAGATCAAGGAGTCGCTCATCCGCTACCTGGCGGGCGTGCGCACCGCGCTGATCGGCAAGGCCGAGGGGCTGAGCGAGAGCGACGCCCGGTCGCCGCGCACCGCGACGGGCACGAACCTGGCCGGGCTGATCAAGCACTGCGCCATGATCGAGCACGGCTACCTCGTCGAATGCCTCGGCCAGCCGTCGCCGCTCGCGCTGCCGAGGATCGACTTCGACGCCGACCCGAACGCGGACCTCTTTCTCGCCGCCGACGAGACGGTCGCCGAGGCGGTGGCGCGGTACCGCGCCGTCGCCGAGGTGGTCGAGGCCACCGTCGCGCGGCTCCCGCTGGACGCGCCCGCGCGGGTGCCCTGGTGGGGCGAGCGAGGCGAGACCACGCTGGCGGTCTTGCTCCCTCATGTGCTCGCGGAGGTCGCCCGCCACGCGGGCCAGGCCGACATCGTCCGCGAGGGCATCGACGGCGTCGCGGGCATGCGCAAGGCCGGCGACAACCTCTGGGAGCCGGAGGACGGCTGGGAGGCTCACGTTGCACGCCTCCACGCCCTCGCGGACGACTCCGCTATTGCAGCAGTTGGAGGTACTGGGGCCGCGCCTTCATCGCGTGAATGACCTCTTCTGTCCTGTCATCCCAGATCAAGACGATGATCTCGAGGAGTCGTCCCTTCGTGTCGAACCCGAGCCTCAGAATCCGCTGCGGGTTCTCGTCATCGAGCGCGACCGAGAGCAGCGGCCAACTCGATGCTTCGACGCAGTCCTCGTCGGACATCCCGTGCTTGCGGGCGGATGCACGAACGATCACGCGACGTTGGACCAGTCATGGAGCGCAGCACGGATGGCCTCGGAGCGATTCAGGTGCTCACGCTGAGCGCGGGCCATCAATGCCTCGAGCTCCGCGACGGTGAGTCGCACAGGAACGACTTGCGACGGCTCCGCACCACGCGCCGGTCGTCCTCCGAGCCGCTTGCGCAGCGTCTCGACGTCATAGCCGGCCTCGGCCTCAGCAACCCACGCGTCGACCTGTTCCTCCGAGACCTCTCGGCCATGCATCACTCGCGCCATGACTCAATCGTAATACGTAACCAGCTGAAGCGAAAGCCCGGGACTCAGCCGCCCGACACGTCCGCGACCGCGGCACCGAGGGCGCCGATCACGTCGTCGGCCGCGACGGTGACGCCGACGCCGTGGGCTCCCCCGCCCATGGAGATGGTGCGGCCGACGATCGCCTCGTCGGCGATCACCGGCCACGCGGTCGTCGCGCCGAACGGCGTGATTGTCCCGCGCTCGTAGCCGGTGACGTCCTTCGCGGTCGCCGCGTCGGGCATCGAGAGCCGACTGACGCCGAGCAGCGTCCGCAGCTTCGGCCAGGAGAACTCGCGATCGCCGGGGACGAGGACGAACACATAGTCGTCGTCGCCGCGGCGCACCACGATCGTCTTGACCAGGTCCTTGGGGGCGATCCCCCGCGCCGCTGCTGCCTCCTCGAGCGACCGCACCGGCCCGTGCCTGGTCACCCGGTGGTTGATGCCCAGCTCCTGCAGCGCCGCCAACGCGCGCGTCTCCCCACTCATGCGCCGAGCGTATTCGACGCGCCACCCATCTCCTGCGTGCCGCTGGATCCATAGTCCAGGTACTGCTAGATCCATAGACATGAGGCTGGGAACTTGACGCCCCGACTCCGTCAGAGGGTCCGGGCGAAGGGGTCCCGGTCCTCGGGGACCAGCGGGATGTCGCCGACCGTGCTGGCGATGTCCAGGAACGAGGCGCTGGACACGGAGGTCTCCAGGCTCGTCAGCACCTCGAGGACGTGGTAGGCCAGCTCGCCGGTGGCGATGTGCGGCACGCCCTCACGGATGGCCCGCGCCATGTCGAGGACGCCGAGGCCGCGGCCGGCCTCGACACCGACCGGGGGCAGCGTCTCCCACTTCTGCGGGGCGACGTCGAGGGGCTCCCCGGAGTCGACCGGCGCCCGCGTGAGGCGCACCTCGCCGCCGAACGTGTTCGGGTCCGGGATGGAGAGCGTGCCCTCCGTGCCGGAGATCTCGACGACGCCGGTCCGGGTGAGGTGGGAGTCGAAGCTGAAGATGGACTGCCCCGTCGCGCCCTGCTCGAACTGGAAGACGGCGTTGACCATCGTCGGCACCTCGACGGGGAACTCGAAGCCCGCGCGCTCGCCCACGAGGATCGTGCGACGATCGCGGCCCTTGCCGCCGACCGCGGCGACCCGCGCCACCGGGCCCAGCACGTTGACCAGCGCCGTGACGTAGTAGGGGCCCATGTCGATCAGGGGCCCGGCGCCGCGCGCGAACAGGAACTCCGGGTCCGGGTGGAAGGTGTCCGGGCCGATGTAGGCCATCGACGTCTGGGCGGCCAGCGGCACGCCGATGTCTCCGCGGGCGATG
>DAONOU010000118.1:0-7755 GCA_035409265.1 Arachnia sp.
CATAGAACTTCACTCCGCCCTCGTCCAGATGCGCGCCGAGCGCGTCCGGGTCGGTTGAGTGGGCGATGAGCCCACGCCAGCGAAGGTCGTCGAGTAGTGCGTTCACGAGAACACAGCTTACTGGCGGACCTGCACCTGTCGGACCAGGAGTCGACGGGCCTGCCGACCACCACACGGACTCGCACCGCTCACCGGGCCCAGGCGCTCAAATCCCTTTGCGCGGCGCGGAGCTCCGCGGTCTGCTCGGCGACCCGGACGGGGGCCGTCCCGCCTCGGCCGTCGCGCGACGCGACGGAGCCCTCGACGGTGAGCACGCCGAGCACGGACTCGTCCAGGTGCTCCGAGATGCCGGGGAGGTCGTCGGCGGTGAGCTCCTGGAGGGTCAGCCCGCGCTGCTCGCAGTAGCGCACCGACTCCCCCGCGACCTCGTGCGCGACGGCGAACGGCACGCCCTGGCGGACGAGATGGTCGGCGACATCGGTAGCCAGCGAGAAGCCGCGCGGCGCGACCTCCGCCATCCGGTCGGGATGGAAGGTCAGCGTGCCGACCATGCCGGCGACGGCGGGGATCAGCACGTGCAGCTGGTCGAGGCCGTCGAAGACCGGCTCCTTGTCCTCCTGCAGGTCGCGGTTGTACGCGAGCGGGAGGCCCTTCAGCGTCGCGAGCAGCCCCGCGAGGTTGCCGATCAGGCGTCCGGCCTTGCCGCGGGCCAGTTCGGCGACGTCGGGGTTCTTCTTCTGCGGCATGATCGAGCTGCCTGTGGACCAGGCGTCGTCGAGCGTCGCGAAGCCGAACTCCGCCGTGCACCAGATAATGACGTCCTCGCTGAGCCGGGACAGGTCGACGCCGATCTGCGCGAGCACGAAGGCGGCCTCGGCGATCAGGTCGCGGGCGGCGGTGCCGTCGATCGAGTTGGGCACCGACGACGTGAAGCCCAGCTCGCGCGCCACCAGCTCCGGGTCGAGGCCTAGCGAGGTGCCCGCCAGCGCCGCGGAGCCGTAGGGGCTGACGGCGAGGCGGCGGTCGAGGTCGCGGAGGCGCTCGACGTCGCGCACCAGCGGCCAGGCGTGGGCCAGCAGGTGGTGGCTGAGCAGGATCGGCTGGGCCGACTGGAGGTGCGTGCGGCCCGGCATGACCGCGCCGTGGTAGCGCTCGGCCTGCGCGGCGAGCGCCTCGAGGACGCCGTCGAGGTCCTGCGCGATGAGCCGGATCTCACCCCGGAGATAGCTGCGGATCAGGGTGGCGATCTGGTCGTTGCGCGAGCGGCCCGCGCGGATGCGGCCGCCGAGCTCGGGGCCGACGATCTCCTTGAGCCCCCGCTCCAGCGCGCCGTGCACGTCCTCGTCCGACTCTGCGGGGCCGAACTCGCCGGACTCGACGCGGCGCGCCAGCTCCGCGAGGCCCTCGTCCATGGCGGAGGCCTGGTCGTCGGTCAGCAGCCCGGCCGCCCGCAGCGCCTTGGCGTGCGCGCGCGAGCCGGCGACGTCGTGCAGCGCGAGCCGCCAGTCGAACTGTGTCGACTTCGACAGCGCGAACATCGCGTCGCTCGGGCCGCCGGCGAAGCGACCGCCCCAGAGTCGTCCTTGGTCAGTGCTCACGAATCTTCCTTGTCTGCCGGCCTGCCGGTCCTCGTCATCTCGGAGATCACCCACACCACGCGCTCCGCGGAGCCATCGTCGGTGGCGATCACGAGCACCGTGTCGTCGCCCGCGATCGTACCCAACACGCCGGGCAGCGCGGCCAGGTCCAGGTAGGACGCGAAGTACTGCGCCGCGCCAGGCGGCGTCTTGACGAGGATCTGCGTCCCCGCGTGCCGGATCGACTGCAGCAGCTCCGCGCACAGCCGGGCCAGCTTCTCCATGGCGGCACCCTCGGTGTCGTCGCCGGGCGCGGCGTACACGAGCGCCCCGCCGACGGCGCGCTGCCGCACCGCGCCGAGCTCCAGCAGGTCCTTGGAGAGCGTGGGCTGGCTGACGACGATGCCGTGCGCGGCCAGGGCGTCGCTCAGCTCGCCCTGCGACGTGTAGCGCGCCTCGAGGAGCAGCTGGCGCAGCGTCGCCAGCCGCTCGGCCCGCGTCGGATTGGCCATGCTCACGCCCGGTCGAGCAGCGCGGGCAGCGCGTCGAGGAAGCCCTGCAGGTCGTCCCTCGTCGCGATCAGCGGCGGCGCGATCCGCAGCACCGACGGCCGGGGCGCGTTGATCACCCAGCCCTCGTCGAGCGCGGCCGCGGCGACGGCGGGGGCCACGTCGTCGGTCAGGACGACGCCCAGTAGCATGCCCCTCCCCCGCACCCCGGCGATCCTCGGGTGGTTCAGCCCCCGCAGCCGATCGGCGAGCCAGGCGCCGATCTCCCTCGCGTTGTCCAGCGCTCCCGTCTCGAGGACGTCGAGCACCGCGTTGCCCGCGGCGGCGGCGACGGGGTTTCCGCCGAACGTGGTGCCGTGCAGGCCGGGCTGGATCAGGTCGGCGGCCGGGCCGCTGGCCAGGCAGGCGCCGACCGGGAAGCCGTTGCCCAGGCCCTTGGCGAGCGTCACCAGGTCGGCGACCACCCCGTCGGCGGCGTGCGCGAGGTACTCGCCGCAGCGTCCCATCCCGGTCTGAACCTCGTCGATCCACAGCAGCGCGCCGGCCGCCGCGGTCAGCTCGCGGGCGGCCCGGAGGAATCCCTCCGGGGCCGGGACGACGCCGTTCTCGCCCTGGACCGGCTCGACGACGACGGCGGCGACGGTGTCGTCGACGGCATCTCGCAGCGCGTCGACGTCGCCGTACGGGACGAAGGTGACGTCGCCGGGGAGCGGCTCGAACGGCGCGCGGTACTTCTCGTTGGCGGTGATGGCCAGCGCGCCCATCGTCCGGCCGTGGAACGCGCCGTCCATGGCGACGATCCTCGTCCGCCCCGTCAGCCGGGTGATCTTGAACGCGGCCTCGTTGGCCTCCGTGCCGGAGTTTGTGAAGAAGACGCGGGTCCGCTCGGCGCCGGTGAACGCGGCGAGCCGCTCCGCCAGCCGGACCTGCTGCTCGCTGGCGAAGAAGTTCGACACGTGGCCGAGCTGGCCGAGCTGCGCGGTGATCGCCGCCGTGACCGCGGGATGCCCGTGGCCCAGCGCGTTCACGGCGAGGCCGGACAGCAGGTCGGTGTAGCGGTTCCCGTCGGCGTCCCACAGGTGGACGCCCTCCCCCCGCTCGAACACGCGCAGCGGCGCGCCGAACGCGTTCATCATGACCGCGGCGTACCGGTCCTTGAGTGACTGCTGGCTCATCTGCTCTCCTGGGTGACCATGGTGCCCACGCCCTCGTCGGTGAAGATCTCGAGCAGCAGGCAGTGGGGGACGCGGCCGTCGATGACGGTGGCGGAGCGGACGCCGCCCTCGACCGCCTTCACGCAGGCCTCCATCTTGGGGATCATTCCGGCGTCGAGGCTGGGCATCATCTCGCGGACCTCGTCGGTGGTGATCTGCGTGATGATCGACTCCTCGTCGGGGTAGTTGGCGTAGACGCCCGCGACGTTGGTCAACATGACGAGGCGCTTCGCCTTCAGCGCGACGGCCAGCGCCGCGGCGGCCGTGTCGCCGTTGATGTTGTGCACCTGGCCGTCCCGGTCGGGCGCGACGGTGGCGACGACCGGGATGCGGCCGGCGGAGATCAGGTCGTTCAGCGAGCTGGGATCGACCGACTTCACGTCGCCGACCAGCCCGAGGTCGATCTCCTCGTCGCCGACGACCAGCCCGCGACGCTTCGCGGTGAACAGACCGCCGTCCTCGCCGGACATGCCGACGGCGAACGGCCCGTGCTGGTTGATCAGGTTGACCAGCTCGCGCCCGACCTGGCCGACGAGCACCATTCGCACGACGTCCATGGCCTCAGGCGTGGTGACGCGCAGCCCGCCGCGGAACTCCGACGCGATGTCCAGCTTGTCGAGCATCTGCGAGATCTGCGGGCCGCCGCCGTGAACGACGACGGGGCGCAGGCCTACCCGGCGCAGGAACACGATGTCCTCGGCGAAGGCCCGCTTCAGCGCGTCGTCGGTCATCGCGTTGCCGCCGTACTTGATGACGACGGTCTCGCCCGCGAACTCGGCGAGCCACGGCAGCGCCTCGATGAGCGTGGCCGCCTTCGCGATCAGCTCCGGCTGCCGGTGGGTCAGGATCTTCGGGCTCATGTGGAGTACTCCGCGTTCTCCTTCACGTAGTCGTACGTGAGGTCGTTGGTGAGGATGGTGGCGGTGGCGTCACCCGCATGGAGGTCGACGGTGACTGCCACGTCGCGGGCGCTCAGGTCGACGAGGCCGCGGTCGTCGCCGATCTGCCCGCCCCGGCAGACCATGATGCCGTTGAACGAGACGTCGAGCTCGTCGGCGTCGAACGCGGCGTCCGTGACGCCGATGGCCGACAGCACGCGCCCCCAGTTGGGGTCGCCGCCGAAGATGGCGCACTTGAACAGGTTGGACCGGGCGATCTCCCGCCCCACGACCTCCGCGTCGCGCTCGCTGGCGGCCCCCACGACCTCGATGGCGATGTCGTGCGAGGCGCCCTCGGCGTCGGTGATCAGCTGCCGGGCGAGGTCGACGCAGACGGCGGTGAGCGCCCCCCGGAACGCCTCGGCCTCCGGCGCGACACCGCTGGCGCCCGAGGCCATCAGGATGACCGTGTCGTTGGTCGACATGCAGCCGTCGGAGTCGGCGCGGTCGAAGCTGACCCGGGTCGCCTCGCGCAGGGCCGCGTCGAGGGCCTCTGCCGGGAGGTCGGCGTCGGTGGTGATCACGACGAGCATCGTGGCGAGCCCGGGCGCGAGCATGCCCGCACCCTTGGCCATGCCGCCGACGGACCAGCCGTCGCCGAACGCCACGGCCTGCTTGGAGACGGTGTCGGTGGTCATGATCGCGGTGGCGGCGTCGGCCCCCCCGTCGGCGCTCAGCGCGGCGCACGCGGCGTCGACGCCGGGCAGGAGCTTGTCCATCGGCAGCCGCAGCCCGATCAGCCCGGTGGAGCAGACGGCGACGTTGTCCGTGATGAGGCCCAGCCGGTCGGCGACCCGCGAGGCGGTGGCGGCCGAGTCCGCGAAGCCCTCCGCCCCGGTGCACGCGTTGGCGCCGCCGGAGTTCAGCACGACCGCCTGGAGCTGACCGTCGGCGACGGCCTGGCGCGACCACTTCACGGGCGCAGCGAAGACGCGGTTGCTGGTGAACACCGCGGCGGCGGCCATGCGCGGGCCGAGGTTCCGCACGACGGCGAGGTCGGGCTTGCCGCTCGCCTTCAGGCCGGCGGTAACGCCGGCGGCGACGAATCCCTGGGGGGTGGTGACGCTCACGGCGCGACTCCTACGGTGCTGAGCCCGGTGGCCTCTGGCAGACCGAGGGCGATGTTCATGGACTGGACGGCGCCGCCAGCGGTGCCCTTGGTGAGGTTGTCGATGGCCGAGATGGCGATCAGCCGTCCCGCGTGCTCGTCGACGGTGACCTGGATCGACACCCTGTTCGACCCGGCGACGGCCGCGGTCTGCGGCCACACGCCGTCGGGCAGGACGTCGACGAACGGCTCGTCGGCGTAGAAGGCCCGGTACTCGGCCCGGGCGGCCTCGGCGGTCAGCCCCACGAGCGCGGGCGCCGAGCACGTGGCCAGGATGCCGCGCGACATCGGCGCCAGCAGTGGGGTGAAGCTGACGACCACCTCGTCGTCGGTCTGCGACGACAGGTTCTGCACGATCTCCGGCGTGTGCCGGTGCACCCCGCCGACGCCGTAGGGGCTCATGTTGCCCATCACCTCGGAGCCGAGCAGGTTCGGCTTCAGCGACTTGCCCGCGCCGGAGGTGCCGGAGGCCGCGACGATGGCGATCTGCGAGGCGTCGATCAGCCGCGCGGCGACGGCGGGAAGCAGCGCCAGCGTCGTCGCCGTCGGGTAGCAGCCGGGGACCGCGATCCGCGTGGCGCCGACGAGGGCCTCGCGCCTGCCGGGCAGCTCGGGGAGGCCGTACGGCCAGGTGCCGGCGTGCGGCGAGCCGTAGAACCTCTCCCACTGCGCGGGGTCATTGAGCCGGTAGTCGGCCCCGGCGTCGACGATCAGCACGTCGTCGCCCAGCTGCTCCGCGATGGCCGCGGAGGCGCCGTGCGGCAGGGCGAGGAAGACGATGTCGTGCCCGGCGAGGACCTCGGCGGTCGTCGGCTGGACGACGCGGCCGGCCAGCGGCGCGAGGTGCGGCTGGTGCTGCCCGAGGAGGTCGCCGACGCTGGAGTTGCCCGTGAGCGCGCCGATGGTGACCTCCGGGTGTTGCAGGAGGAGGCGCAGGACCTCGCCGCCCGCGTAGCCCGTGCATCCGGCGACCGCCACTGAGAAAGTCATGGGCGTGACTATTCCAGATATTCAATAGATATTCAAAATGACGGTTCCGTGTTGCCGGGACCCCGGACATCGCGCGGCTGCTCGACGCGGCACTGGGTAGGGTTTCCGGCAGCGGCGTCGAAGGGGCCGCCGAAGGAGACACCATGAACCTGCTCCGCTCCGTCGTCGCATTCCTGCTGCTCGCCGCCGCCGCGGCACTCGGCGTGGGTGGCGCCGTCGCCCAGTGGGCCGACCGCGCGGCCCGCACCCCGGGCCCAATGCGGGAGATCGTCGCCCCCATCACCCATTTCGAGACGACGCGGTCCGCGCTCGCGGGCGTGCTGACCGAGCGCGCCGTCAGCGAGATACCCACCATCGCCGAGGCGGTTCCGGGCCTGACGGGGCTGATCGAGGGCCTGATCAGCGACGCGGTCGCCGCCACTCTCGACGACCCGGGGGTCGACCGCGCGTGGATCGCCGCGCTCGACAGCACCAGGGCGGGCGTCGTCGCCGACATCGAGGGCTACGACGGCGGCACTCCCCCGACCCTGTGGTTCGACCTCGCGCCCTTCGGCGACCTGGCGAGGGACAGGCTGGTCTCCGCCGCTCCGGACCGCGTCAAGCCGTTCGTCGAGGAGATCTCGTGGACCACCGAGCTGCGCGCGCCGATGGTGCGGCTCGACCCCACCCAGACGGAACTCGCGGCGGGTGCCCTGAAGTGGACGTCGCGCTGGGGTTGGTTCTACGCCGGGGCGGCCGTGCTCGCCGTGGTGGGCCTCGTCGTCGGACCGCGCCGGGGCCGCTGGGTCGCGCTGCTGGCCGCAGCCCTGGTGACCCTCGCGGGGCTCGCGGCGGCGGACTCGTTCCTCTGGGCCGCGACTATTCCCGACAGGTCCGGGCTCGGGCCCGAACTGGCCCGCATCATCGTGGAGTCCGGCACCGCGCATCTCGCCCAGTGGCTGCACCCGGGGCGCTACGTGGCGCTGGGTGCCGCAGGTCTCGGCGCACTCGGGATCTGGTACACCTGGCCGCGGAGGCGTCGGGGTATTGACGGATAACTCCACCAACCCGCGATGCACACCTCGGTTTTTCCCAGAATGCCGTTCTGGCAGCAGTTATCCGTCGAGCACCGCGCCGCGAACGAAGGTGGCGACCGCCCAGGCGAAGTCGTCGCGGGCGGCGGCCTCGTCGAATTCGGCGACGACCCCCAGCTCGCGCAGCTGCGCCCGGGTCTGCTCCGTCACGCACAGCCCGAGAATCAGGTGCAGCAGCGCGCGTGCGGTCGCGTCCGGGCGGGGGTTTCCCGCGTCGGCAAGGCGGCGGGCCGGCGGCGCGGCCAGGTCGACGCCGCCCAGGCCCAGCGCCAGCGACGACGCCACCAGCTCCGCGCCGTCGCGTCGCGCCAGCAGGGCCGCGCGCACGCCGTCGGCCCAGACCGCG
>DAONOU010000119.1:0-7752 GCA_035409265.1 Arachnia sp.
TGGGACAAGGACGCGGCTCCCTCGACCGAGCTCCGGAAGTGGTTCGGGCACATCCCGGAGCGCTTCGACGAGTTCGCGGAGAGGTACCGGGCGGAGCTGGGCGCCTCCGGGGCGGCGGCCGCGCTGCGAGACGACATCGCGGGCCACGACGTCGTCACCCTGCTCTACGGCGCCCACGACGAGGTGCACAACCAGGCCGTCGTGCTCGCGGCGTACCTGAAGGCCGCTGGTTGAGCCGAGCCACGAGGAACCGCCGCCTCCCGGCCCGACTGCAAGGATCTGCCAGGATCGGGGCCCAACTGGCACATGCGTGCCCGTTGGGCCCCGATCCTGGCGTTTCCTTGCACCCGCCGATCAGGCGACCTTCTTGGTCGCCTTCGAGGTCGCCGACTTCGACGTGTAGCCAGCCTTCTTGCCCGTCACCTTGACGGTGATCTTCTTGCGCTTGTCCGACTTCACCAGCTTGTAGGTCGACTTCGTCGCGCCCTTGATCGCCTTGCCGTTGCGCAGCCACTGATACGACAGCTTCACACCCGACGGCTTCCAGGTTCCCGGCTTCGCGGTGAGCTTCTTGCCCACCTTCACCGTGCCCGTGATCTTCGGCTTCACGCTCGTCAGAGTCCCCGCCGCAACCTTGCCCGTCGCCACCGACGTCTTCGACACCGTGACGTAGCCGGACTTCTCACCCGTCACCTTCACAGTGATCGTCTTACCCTTGTCCGCCGCCTTCAACGCGTACACCGCATCCGTCGCACCCACGATCGCGGTCCCGGACCGGAGCCACTGATACGACAACTCGACATCACCAGGCCCCCACGCACCCGGGTCAGCGGTGAGCTTCCTGCCCACCTTCACCGACCCCGTGATCTTCGGCACCGACACCGCCGTGAACTCCTTCCCCGGCTCCTCCGGAGACGGAGAAGGACTCAGGGATGGCGCCGGCTTCGGAGTGGATGTCGGTTTCGGCGATGGGGTTGGCTTCGGGGATGGAGAAGGCTTCGGAGCAACCGCAGCCGTTTGCGCGGAGGTCACGACGCTTGGCGCGTACCCCGACTTGGAGGCAACGACTCGTACCGATATCCGCTTTCCTTCCGCAGCAACTGCCAGTCCGTACGAGGAATCCGTCGCACCAGCAATCTCCGAGCCGTCAACCAGCCACTGGTAGGAGTACGAGGTACCACTGACTGACCACGACCCAGTCGAAGCCGAAAGCGTCTCACCAACTCGCGGTGTACCCGTGATCGTTGGCACACCCGTGTTGCCGATGAGACCCGACCCGGTAAACCGAAGCACACCGGAGGCACCACAACTCTGGAGTTGGAGCGCCGACCCATTGACGGTGGCCCCACCGCCCGTAGCCAAGCACTGACCATCGTGGTCAGACCGGATCCTTCCATCACCACCAACGGTCCATTTCTGATTGACCCCGCCGTGGCAGGCAAAGAGCGTCACCGGGCGGCCCTCTCCAGACGAGGTACTCCCCTTCGCATCGAGGCACACGTTGTAGTTGCCATGCACGCGCAGCGCTCCGTTGTCGTACTTCCAGAACTGATTAGCCGCGTCAGCGTTGCACTTCCAGAGCAGAATCTTGTTGCCGTTCGCCACGCCTGAGGAAGCATTATCGAGACACTGGCCCACTCCAACCAGCTTGATCTGAGCACCGCCAGCGATCTTCGTCGGTGCTGGTGGTTGCGGTTGTCCCCCGCCGTAGTTGGTGAGGCAGTCGCAGCTGAACAGGCCATCAGACCTGACCTGCTTCACATGCCCGTCAGAGTTCCGCTGCCAGGACCCCTGGTAGTTTCCACTCCCGTTCCTCACGGTCCATCCGCCGATAGACAGGCCATCAATGGCGACCGCCTGCGCATCCGACCCTGAGTACGTGCCGCTGAACTTCCACACCGCGAAGTGAACATGCGCGGCAGTCGAGTAACCGCCACACGGTACCGCGTTCCCGATGTTCCCGATGTGGTCACCGACACTCACCTTCTGGTTCGCCGAAACCGTGATGCCAGTCAAGTGGTAGTAGCTCGTGTGCCAGCCACCGCCGTGATCGATCAGGACTCCACACGACGTGGACTTGACCGTGCCGCTCGCTGCGGCCCGGACCTTGCCGTCACCGCCAGCAAAATCGACCGAGTTGCGCTTACCGCCCCCGGAACCCGTGTTCGTATGCGGGCCGTTCATGCTCCACGACGCGTCCTTTGCATACGGCAACGCAAACGACGGCTGACCCGAAATCTCAGCCCGCGCAAACTGCACAGGAGCAACGATGCTCCCCACCAGCGCGAGCGCCGTCGCCACCCACACCGCAAGCCAACGCCGCAGGCCGTGACGCCTGGGCTGCCGGCCGCCATTGGTCAGCTCGCTACCGCCCGCAGCGCGCGGGTCAGAGGCTAGAAGCCGATTCCGGCAAGCCCCCCAGCCGATCATCGGCCAAGTCCATCTTGGACATCACGTCCCCACCCTCCTGAGTACAGCCCACCGCACCGCTGCACGGGCCGGTTTCCTCGCGGGCCCACGGCCCGCACATTTCACCGCCCAGGCTATCGAAGCTCACCCCGCGCCGACGGCCGCTCCGTGTCATCACTTTTGAGGACACGAAGGGCCCCTGGACCACGGTTGCCACGCCGAGCGCGAGCCGACGCCAGGCAGTCCTGAGAGAGTTGCCGGGCGGCGCTTCGAAAAAAGCCCACACCGCACGCGGCGGCAACACGATACGTCGCCCCGGCACCGCACGCGCCGCACGGCAACTCTCTCAGGACTGCCCACACAGACCCGGGATCAGTCCATCAACCGGATGCCAGAACGCTTCGACACGCGCCTGCGCGCTTCGCGCTTGTGGCGCGGCTCAACGAGCGAGGAGGGGCTCAATCACCGGTGGTGCAGCTCATTGGTTTCGACACGGACCCGGCGCTCCGCGCGGGGGCCCGGCTCAACCAGCGGTGGTGCAGCCCGGCCCACCCAGCGGCAAGAGGGTTTGGATCAGCCAGCGTGAGGGACACGAAGCAGCGCGAGGTACATGGCGTCGGTGCCGTGGCGCTGCGGCCAGAGCTGGACGTCGTCGCCGACGGCGCAGTCCGGGACGCCGGGCAGCGCGTCCGCAGCGCGGAGCCGGGCGACGCCGGGACGCTCGGCCAGCACGTCGTCGACCACCTCGACGGTCTCCGCGCGGTGCGGCGAGCACGTCACGTAGGCGACGACACCGCCGGGGACCGCGGAGTCGAGCGCGGAGCGCAGCAGCGCGCGCTGCAGGTCGCCCAACGCGGTGACGTCCTCGGGCCGACGGCGCCAGCGCGACTCGGGGCGACGGCGCAGCGCGCCAAGGCCGGAGCACGGGACGTCGACCATGATCCTCGAGAACGCGCGTCCCCACGCAGGGGTGGTTCCGTCTGCGGTGATGGTCACGGCCTTTCGACGCGGACCCGGGCGCTCCGCGCCGGGGGTCCGGCTCAAGGAGCGGTCGTAAACCGAGAGCGCCTGTTGGACGAGGCGGGCGCGGTGCTCCTGGGCCTCGCTCGCCAGCAGCCAGGTGCCGGACTCGCTGGCCAGGCCCGCCAGCAGCGCGGCCTTGCCTCCCGGGCCTGCGCACATGTCCAGCCAAGGGCCGTCCGGCGCGTCGGTTCGGGCCAAGGCCCAGGCGACGAGCTGCGAGCCCTCGTCCTGCACGCCTGCCCTGCCGTCCCGGACCGCGGGCTGGTCGGCGGGGACGCCCCCGGCGGTAGCACCGAACGGCGAGTAGCGCGTGGGTTCCGCGCCCTCCAGGTCCGACAGCTCGGCGAGCCCTGGCCGCAGCACGAGGGTCGGTTGAGGAGCGACGTTGTTCGCGGCAAGAGCAGCGGCCAACTCATCGCGAAATGCCACGTCCGCGAACTCTCCACGGCGAGGAGCGTCGGCGAGGTCCTCACTAAGAGCCCCGTCGGCTGGCTGCCTTCGGGGCAGCACGTCGGCGTAGGCCTCGACGATCCACCGGGGGTGGTGGCCGCGCACGGCGAGCGCGCCGATCTCGTCCTCCCCCGCCGCGATGAGTTCGGTCCATTCGTCAAGGGTCCGGGCAGACGCCTTGCGCATGATCGCGTTCACGAGGCCGGTCACGCGCTGGCCGACCGTCGCCCGGGCCAGGTCGACGGTGGAACCGACGGCGGCGTACTTCTTGACCCGCATGCCCAGCAGCTGATGGCAGCCGAGCCGCAGCAGGTCGACGACGGCGGGTTGGAGGCTGCCGAGCGCGCGCCCGGACGCCTCCTCGATCACGCGGTCGTAGGTGCCCATCAGCCGGCAGGTGCCCGACACCAGCTCGGTGACCAGGCCCGCGTCCCGGGCGTCCAAACCCGAGACCGCAAGCCGCTTCGCCAGCGCGAGGTTGGCGTAGGCATCCTCTCCGGTCACCTGGCGCAGCACGTCGAACGCGACGCGCCGCGGGTTTGACGCGTTCGCACCAGCGGCCCTCGGGTTCGCGCCCGCACGAGCCGCCTTTGGGGTCGTCGCGGCGCTCATGCGAGGCGCTTTCCGGATACGCCGCCGCGCGCCCAGTCGACGGCGGGCATCCGGCGCTTGCCCGGAGCCTGGACCTCCAGCAGCTCCACGGCCCCGTCGCCGGTCCCGACGAACAGCTCCCGCTTGGTGGCCGCCAGCTCCCCGGGGGCTAGCCCCTCCGGGCCGCCGACCCGCGCGCGAAACACCTTGAACCGCTGGCCGTCCAGCTCGCACCACGCCCCGGGGTCAGGCGAGCAGCCCATCACCTGGTTGCGCAGCTCCGCGGCGCCGCGACGGAAGTCGAGGCGGGCGTCGTCGACGGTGATCTTGGCCGCCAGCGTGACGCCCTCGGCGGGTTGCGGCGTCGGCGTCGCCCCCGCCTCGACGAGGTCCATCGCGGACACCAGCTGGCGCGCCCCCGACTCGGCGAGGGACGCCAGCACCTCCCCCGCTGTCGCGTCGGGCATCGGCCGCGACTCCAACAGGTAGACGTCGCCCGCGTCCAGCTCGCGCACGATCCTGAAGCTCGCCGTGCCGATCTCGTCGTCGCCGGCCATGATCGCCCGCTGCACCGGGGCGGCTCCCCGCCAGCGCGGCAGGAGCGAGAAGTGCAGGTTGACCCATCCGCGCGGCGGGATGTCGAGCGCCGACTGCGGCAGCAGCGCGCCGTAGGCCACGACGGCGCAGGCATCGGCTCCCAGCTCGGCCAGGCGGGCCTGGAACTCCGGGTCGCGCGGGTGTGCCGGCTTCAGCACCTCGATGCCCAACTCCTCGGCGCGCGCGGCCACCGGCGACGGCGTCAGCCGCCGCCCGCGACCCGCCGGGGCGTCCGGTCTCGTCAGCACGGCGACGACGTCGTGCGACGACGCCACGAGGGCGTCGAGGGCGGGCACGGCCACCTCGGGCGTGCCTGCGAACACGAGCCTCATCTGTCCTCCAGGGTCTCGGGGTCGACGGTGATGCTGAGCAGGCCGCGCTCCTTGCGGGCCGAGCGGATGGCCGCCGCGTGCTTCACCCTACGGGTCAGCTCGCGCGCGCCCTCGAGCGGCGCGCGCAGCAGCGCCGCCCACCTCTCCGGGCCGACCTCGGTGGGGCCGAGCAGCTCGATCCCCGCCCAGTCGTCGTTGTCGAGGAACTCGCGCACCGCGTCGCCGTCGCCGACGATGCGGGCCAGCTTCACCGCGGGGGTGAGCCCGGCCGAGGCCCGGTCGGCCAGTTCCCGCTCGATGTAGCCGGCGAGGTCGGCCCGGACCATCGCCTGGACGGCGGGGTGCGTGGACTCCCCCACGATCAGCACCGATCCCCCGTCGCGCGGGGCGCGGGCGAGCGCGGCGGCGGCCGACCAGCGCCGGACGGCCTCCTCGCCGGCGCGGAGGTCGGCGCGGGCCAGCGTGATGTCGGCGTCGAGGATCAGCACGCCCGCGTAGCCCGACGGCGCGGGCGGCTCGGCCCCCGGCGTGGCGACGATGATGGAGGGCTGATCCGGGACCTCGTCGCGGATCCGGTCCGCCGAGCTGTTGACGGCCAGCACGCCGGGGAAGGCGCGCGCCAGCTCCTCCGCGGTGCGGGCCGCGCCGGGCAGCGTCGTCGAGAGCTCCGAGGTGTGGCAGTGCGGGCAGCTCCAGCGCGCCGGGGCGAAGCCGCAGAGGGCGCACTCGGGCTGGTCTCGGCGGCGGGCGCGCATGGGGCCGGAGCACTTGGGGCAGCGCGCCGCGTTGCGGCAGCGGGCGCAGCGCAGCGAGGCAGAATGCCCGACGCGCGGCACCTGGACCAGCACCGGACCCTGGGCGAGGTGGTCGCGGAGGAAGCGGAAGGCCACCGATGGGATGCGGAGACGGGCGGCCGTGGGGTCACGCTCGCGGTCCAGCTCGCCGACCGCGCGCACGGGAGCGGAGACGCGGCGGGCGTCGTCGGGGCGCAGGCTGATGTCGCCCAGCCATCCGCGCTCGAGGAGCGCCTGCGCGTCCGTCGAGCGGCCGTGGCCCGCCAGCAACAGCGCCGCCGACTCGTGCGCAGCCCGCAGCACCGCGACCGTCCTGCTGTGCGGGTGCGGCGTGCGCGGGTCGGAGTGGGCGTCGTTGCCGTCGTCGACGACGACGATCAGCCCGAGGTCCCTCAGCGGCGCGAACGAGGCCGCCCGGGTGCCGAGCATGATCCGCGCTTGGCCGCGGCTCGCCGCGAGATAGGCGCGGTAGCGCGCGGACTGGCCGGCCTCGAACGCGAGGCTGCCGACGGCGCCGGCGCCGAAGACCTCGTGGAAGCGCGGCGTGGCGCGCTGCAGCTCGCGCACGGTCGGGAACACGACCAGCGCCGAGCGGCCCGAACGCAGCGCGGCGTCCACGGCCTCGACGACGCCGCCGAGCAGGTCACCCGCCTCTCCGGCGACGGCGGCGGCCTGCCACAGGGCGCGGGGCGAGCGGCCGCCCGCGACCGCGTCCAGGAACGAGCTCCCCGCGGGGTAGCCCGGCAGGACCGACGGGGCGGGTGCGGGCCTGGGTTCCGGCCATTCCCGCTGAGGGGCCTTCTCCGTCGACGCGTGGCGCGGCGGGATGGCGAGGCGCGCCACATCGGGCCACGTGCCCGCGTAATGGTCGGCGACCGCGCGGATCATCTCGTAGACGCGCGGCGTGACGATGGGCTCGGGCGAGATCACCTTGCCGAGTCTCGCCAGCTCCGGGTGCTCGGAGGCGTCGGCGAGCTCCACGATCCAGCCGCGCTGCTGCTGGCCGCTGAAGCGGACCTGCACGCGGGCGCCGACGACGGCGACCCCGGCCAACGCCTCGGGCACCTCGTAGTCGAAGAGGCGATCGAGGTGGGCGAGGGGCACGTCGACGGCGACCCGCGCGACGGACAAGGCCTATCCCTTGACGGCGGCCGCCAGGGCCGCGGCCCGGTCGGTGCGCTCCCAGGTCGCGTTCGGCAGCTCGCGGCCGAAGTGGCCGTAGACCGTGACGTCGCTGTAGATGGGCCGCAGCAGGTCGAGGTCGCGGACGATCGCTCCGGGGCGGAGATCGAACGCGGCGAGCACGGCGTCGCGGATCTGCTCCTCGGGCACGACGGCGGTGCCGAACGTGTCGAGATAGAAGCCGACGGGGTGCGCGGCGCCGATGGCGTAGGCGGCCTGCACCTCGCAGCGCGACGCGAGCCCGGAGGCGACGACGTTCTTGGCCACCCAGCGCAGCGCGTACGCGGCCGAGCGGTCCACCTTCGACGGGTCCTTGCCGGAGAACGCGCCGCCGCCGTGGCGGGCCATGCCGCCGTAGGTGTCGACGATGATCT
>DAONOU010000120.1:0-7721 GCA_035409265.1 Arachnia sp.
AACTTCTCCGACTTTCGCGTGCCGACCGACGACTCGGTGACGACCCGGTACCTGACCGTGCCGACCTTCGCCTCCTTGTGGCGCAGCCGCAGCGTGAAGGCGCCGGTCTTCGCGTGCGAGGCGGCGGACGCGACCCGCACCCACGAGTCGCCGTTCCATGCCTCGGCGTGCACCTTGGCTCCCGGCTCGCCGGAGACCACGCCCCGGACGTACGCCTTCTTCCCTGCCTCCGCGAGCGCGGGCGGCTTCGTCAGCGAAACGGTCACCTTCGCCGGCGCCGGGGGCTCCGTGGGTTCCGGCGAGGGCTCTGCGGCGGCAGGGGAACTCGGGCTCGGCCCGGGGGCGGGCGGCTCGTCGGCGCGCGCGTCGGCGGCACCTGCGAGCCCCGCGATGACGACGAGGACCGCCGGCAGCGCGCGCCGAAGGCCCCATCCGATCGATCGGTGCATGAGGGCTGTCTCTCTCGGGGAAGGGCGGTGGGGATCGTCACCGCCGGGCTGCCGATGTCCGGCGTCGCCTCTTCCCTTCTCTACGCCGCGAGGACGGCGTCACGTGACAGCGATCAGCACTTCACCTTCGACGGCTTCGCCGACACCTTCCCGGTGTTCTTGCACAGGGCGATGCCCTTCTTCTTCAAGCCGCTCTTGATCTTCTTCACGGTCGACTTGTTGAAGCCGTTCCACTGCATGTGCATCAGGACGGTGTCGCCCTTGCGGGCGTTGTTGACCACGTAGCTGACCAGCTGCGAGCTGCTCTTGCCACGCCAGTCGTTGGTGTCGACCGTCCAGGTCCAGATCTTCATGCCCACCGCGGCGTAGGCCTTCTTCGTCGTCGCGTTGTAGGCGCCATAGGGCGGCCGGCCGTACGTGGTGACCACGCCCGGCTTTCCCAACTCCTTCTTCACGCCCGCGTAGCTGAGGGTCCGCAGATCCGGGTGGCTGATCGAGTGGTTGAACACGTAGTGGCCCATCTTGCGGGCATACTTCGCGTCGAACCGGCCGGCCGTGATGCAGTTGCCCGTCGGGAACAGCGCCACGCGGACGCCCATGTCCGAGAAGGCCTTGACGGTCTTCTTGAACGACGACAGTGACTTCGGGCAGTCGTCGAACGTCAGGATCACCTTCTTCGACGTGTTCGGCCCGCGGCTGATGGAGTAGCCGTCGGCCTGCGCGGGCGACGTCGCGACCCCGGACGCGACGATCAGGCTGAACGCGAAGACGACGGCGGCGACGAAGCGTGGCACGCGCATGAATACGACCCTCCCAGTGGTGTTACAGGAAACCTACCCTCGGAGCGACCCGTCGGCCAAGGGCACGCCCCCGAACGATAGGGTGAGACGCATGCGTAGGTTGAGCGTGCCGGAACTGGTTGACGGGATCGAGGCGGGCAACCGCGGATACATCGCGCGGGCCATCACCCTGGTGGAGTCGACGAAGCCCGCCCATCGCGAGCAGGCCCACGAGCTGCTGCAGCTCCTCGCACCGCGCACCGGCAACGCGTTCCGCGTCGGCATCTCCGGCGTCCCCGGGGCGGGCAAGTCGACGTTCATCAACGCCATGGGGCAGAAGCTGATCGAGGAGCGCGGGCACCGGGTCGCCGTCCTCGCCGTCGACCCCAGCTCGTCGCGCACCGGCGGCTCCATCCTCGGCGACCGCACCCGCATGGGCGAGCTGGCCACGAGCGATCAGGCGTTCATCCGCCCCTCCCCCTCCGCGGGGCACCTGGGCGGCGTCGCCCGCGCCACGCGCGAGTCGATGCTGGTGCTCGAGGCCGCCGGATTCGACGTCGTGCTGGTCGAGACGGTCGGCGTCGGACAGTCGGAGGTCGCCGTCCACGGCATGACGGACACGTTCCTCATGCTTCAGGTGGCCCGCACCGGCGATCAGCTGCAGGGCATCAAGCGCGGCATCCTCGAGCTGGCCGACGTCATCGGCATCACCAAGGCCGACGGCGACAACCTCCAAGCCGCCCGGGTCGCCGCGCGCGAGCTGTCGATCGCCATGAAGCTCATCACCTCCGACAACAGCAAGCGCCGCGCCCCCGTCCTCACCTGCTCCAGCTACACCGGCGAGGGCCTCGACGAGGTCTGGGACGCCGTCACGAAGCACCGGGCGGACCTCGAGGCGACGGGAACCCTTTCCGAGCGGCGGAGGAACCAGCAACGAGACTGGCTGTGGAACCTGGTCCGCGACGAGCTGATGGAGACGCTGCGCACCGCGCCGACGGTGCGGGCGGCGGCGGCGCGTGTCGAGGACGCCATCGACAAGGAGGCGCTGAGCGCCCTCGAGGGCGCCGAGCAGTTGCTGCGCGCGTTCGCCGACGCGGTGCCGACCCTCCCCTGGGGGAAGCGCCCTTAAGGGAACGCTCAGGTCCACCGGGTAGAGTGAGCCTTCGCCCAGACTGTCCACCGAGCCGAGAGAGGGTGTATGGGAGTCTTCAACAAGGCGGAGAAGCGCATCGAATCCGCCGTCGAGAAGGTCTTCGCGCGCGCGTTCAAGGGCTACGTGCACCCTGTCGAGATCGTCGCGGGCATCCAGCGCGAGCTGGACGCCGAGGCCAAGCTGCTCAGCCGTGAGAAGCGCCTCGTGCCCAACGTCTTCACGATCGGCCTCGCCCAGCTCGACTACGACCGGCTCGCGCCCTACTCGAAGACGCTGAACTCCGAGATCCTGCCCAGCATCCGCGACCACGCCGCGGACCGCTCCTACGTGTTCAACGGGCCCATCTCCATCGACTACGTGCTCGACACCGCGCTCCCCACCGGCCAGTTCACCGTCACCAGCGAGGCCATCGCGGCCGACGCCACCGGCGCCGCGCAGCAGCAGGCCCGCGCCGGGCGCATGGTGCTCGAGGTGAGCGGCATGCGCCACCCGCTGGTGGCCCCGGGCCTGCTGATCGGCCGCGGCTCCGAGGCCGACCTCCGCCTCAGCGACCCCGGCATCTCCCGCAAGCACGCCATGATCACCGTCTCGGGTAACCCGGATCACCCCGTCATCAGCATCGAGGACCTGGGCTCCACCAACGGCATCCTGGTCAACGGCCAGCGCGTGACGAAGTCGCGCATCGGCGAGGGCACCCGGATCGAGATCGGCCACACCAGGATGCTGGTGCACACCCCGTCGGAGTCGTAGCCCGTGTCCGACCTGATCGTCGCCGCGATCAAGATCGTCTTCCTGATCCTGCTGTGGCTCTTCATCCTGTTCGTGGCGAACGTCGTGCGCACGGACCTGTTCGGCCGCCGCGTCCCGTCGTCGTCGTTGGCCGCCATCCCGGCCGACCGCGGGCGGGGGAAGAAGCGCTCGAAGCTGCCGACCAGGTTCGCGATCACCGCGGGCCCGCAGCAGGGCGTCTCCGTGCCCGTCGAGCCGACGATCAACCTGGGCCGCGCCGCCGACTCCACCCTCCTGCTCGACGACGACTACGCCTCCGCCCGGCACGCCCAACTGGTGCAGGTCGACCCGGTGACGTGGATGCTCAGCGACCTGCAGTCGACCAACGGCACCTTCGTGAACGGGAAACAGGTCGTCGAGCCCACGAAGGTCACCGTCGGCGACGTCGTGCGCATCGGCAAGACCCTGATGCGGCTGGAGATCTAGCCCATGCTCAGCCTCCGCGTCCACGCGCACTCCGAGGTCGGCCGGGTCCGGAAGAACAACCAGGACGCCGGCTACGCCTCACCCACGCTGCTGCTGGTCGCCGACGGCATGGGCGGCGCCGCCGCGGGCGACCTCGCCTCCGCCGTCGCGGCGACCGAGGCGGCGAAGGCCGACGCCAGGGCCGCCGACGGCGAGGAGATGCTCGGCCGGGCCGCGGGCATCCTGGCGCGCACCAACGCGCGGCTCTCGGACCTCATCGACGAGGACCCCGAGCTCGACGGCATGGGCACCACCTTCTGCGGCGCCTTCTTCAACGGCGAGCAGTTCGGCCTCTGCCACATCGGAGACTCCCGCGGCTACCTGCTCCGCGGCGACGAACTCACCCAGCTCACGCACGACCACTCCTGGGTCCAGTCCCTCATCGACGAGGGCAAGATCACCCCACAGCAGGCCACCGTGCACCCGCACCGCTCCCTCATCCTCAAGGTGCTGAACGGCCGGATGGACTTCGAGCCCGACCTCGAGGTCCTCGACGCCCGGCTCGGCGACCGGATCATGTTCTGCTCCGACGGCCTGAGCGGCATGATCGACGACGTCGCCATCCGCGTGATCCTCTCCAACCCGGACCTCGGTGCCGCCGTCGAGGCCCTCGCCCAGGCGGCCAACGCGGCCGGTGGGCACGACAACATCACGATCGTGGCGGCGGAGGTCGTCGCGCAGGACGACGCACTCGACGCCCTCCCCGCGGTGATGGTCGGCTCGGCCACCGAGGTCGCCATCCCGCGCACCGGCGAGCTCGGCCCGTCGCGCGGCGGCACCGGCCCCCACGCGCCGTACCCGGCCCAGCCCACGCCGTCGGCCCTCTCGGGTCACGACGCCGACGAGGTCGCCCGCTACGCCCCGCACGAGCCGCACCGTCGCTGGCCCGGGGCGCTCGTGATCCTGCTGGCCGCCGCGCTGGTCCTGGGCCTCGGCACCTGGGGGCTGGTGTCCTACACCCGCAACAGCTACTTCGTGGCGGCCGACGACGGCTTCGTCGCCGTGTACAACGGCCTGCCCGGCTCGGTGCTCGGGGTGGAGCTGAGCACGATGGTCGGCCGCACCGACATCCCCGTCGCCAACCTGCCGCGGTTCTACCAGCGCGCCGTCGAGAACGCCATCAGCGTGTCGAACCAGGAGGCGGCCACCGCCACCACCGGCGAGCTGCGCGCCATGGCCGAGCGCTGCATGCAGGTCCGCAGGGAGCGCCAGGAGGCGGCTGACAACCCCCGCCCGGCCGCGACGGTCACGCCGACGCCCACTTACACCGGCCCCGGCCTGCCCGTGGCTCCGGGCGTGACGCTGTCGCCGTCGGGCACGTCGACGCCGGGCACCACGACCACGAGCACCCGCGCCCCCCTCGCGCCGGCGACGACGCTGGAGACCGCCCCGCCCGCGGCCGCCGAAGAGGCCGACCCGGAGGCCTGCTGATGTCGGAAAGGGTGCAGCCGGCGGTCTCTGACGAGGTGATCGTCTATCGCAAGCGACGGGGCGTCGAGCTCGCGTTGCTGCTCATGGCGCAGGTCTTCGGGTTCGCCGGCTGGGTGATCACCGAGCTCAACCTGTACGGCGAGCTGCCGTCGGCAATCGGTCCGGTCGCGGCCGTCTGGTTCGGCCTGGGGCTCGCGGCCCACCTCGTCGTGCGCTGGCGACTCCCCTACGCCGACCCCATCATCCTCCCGACGGTGTTCCTCCTGAACGGCCTGGGGCTGGCCATGATCTACCGGATCGACCAGATCCCGGAGCCGCCGCGCACGGACTCGACGACGCAGCTGATGTGGACGGCGCTCGGCCTCGTGCTGTTCGCCGCCGTCGTCATCGCGCTGCGCGACCATCGCCGGCTCCAGCGCTATCCCTACCTGCTGTTCATCTCCGGCCTCGTGCTGCTGCTCCTCCCGCTGGTGCCGGGCATCGGGCACAAGTCGGGCGGCGCGCAGATCTGGATCCGCGTGTTCGGGTTCTCGTTCCAGCCCGCCGAGGTGGCCAAGATCATCCTGGCCATCGCGTTCGCCGCCTACTTCTACGAGAAGCGCGAGGTGCTGGCGCTCGCCGGGCGCTCGTTCCTCGGCCTCCAGCTCCCCCGCCCTCGCGACCTCGGCCCCATCCTCGTGATGTGGCTCGCCAGCCTCGGCGTGATGGTGTTCCAGAACGACCTCGGCACCTCGCTGCTGTTCTTCGGACTCTTCACCGTCATGATCTACGTCGCGACGGAGCGGCCCGCCTGGCCGATCCTCGCGGGCATCCTGTTCATCGGGGCAGGGTTCGCGGCGTATGAGTTCACCAACCACGTGCCCCGGCGCGTCAACGCCTGGCTCGACCCGTTCAGCGACTACGACGCCAACCTCCAGATCATCTCCGCGCAGTTCGGCTTCGCCTGGGGCGGGCTCTTCGGCCGCGGCTGGGGCCTCGGCCGGCCGGGCCTGACGCCGCTGGCGAAGAGCGACATGATCGCCGCCGCGCTGGGCGAGGAGATCGGCATCCTCGGCCTGATGGCCATCATCATGCTGTACGCGCTGCTCGTGGCCCGCGGCTGCAAGGCCGCCCTGATCTCGCCGGACGGCTTCGGCAAGCTGCTCGCCGTCGGCCTCAGCTTCGTGTTCGCGCTCCAGGTGTTCGCCATCATCGGCGGCGTCACCCGCCTGCTGCCGCTGACCGGACTCACGACGCCGTTCATGAGCCAGGGCGGCTCCAGCCTGATCGCCAACTGGATCATCATCGGCATCCTCATGGTGATCTCGCACCGCGCGCGCATGCCGCAGGCCGCGACGGCGACGCCGACCGAGGCCCTCGACGAGACGACGGTGATCTCCCGATGAACGGCCCCATCCGCAAGGTCACCGTCTTCATCGCCGTCCTGATGGCGGCGCTGCTGGCCAACATGACCGTCATCTCCGTGGTGCGGGCCGACTCGCTGAACGCCGACGGCCGCAACCGCCGCGTCCGCGACGCCGAGTTCTCGCAGAACCGCGGCGCCATCCTCGTCGGGACCGAGCCGATCGCCGAGTCCGAGCCCCGCAAGGGCAGATTCCCGTACGTGCGCACCTACCCCGAGGGCGAGACCTGGAGCTCGGTGACGGGCTGGTACTCGTACGACTACGCGCGCTCCGGGCTCGAGCAGAGCTTCAACGCGGAGCTGGCGGGGACGTCGTCGGAGCAGTCGTTCGAGCGCGTCCTCGACCTGCTCGCCGGCCGCCGCTCGCAGGGCGCCAACATCTCGACGACGCTGAATCCCGCCGCGCAGCGGGCCGCCGTCCGGGCGCTCGGCAGCAAGCGCGGAGCCGCCATCGCGATGGACTACACCACCGGGGAGATCCTGGCGCTGGTCTCGACCCCCACCTTCGACCCGAACCGGCTGTCGACGGTGGACCTCGCCGCCCAGCGCGAGGCCTGGGACGAGCTGCTGAACGCCGACGACGAGCCGCTGAAGAACCGCGGCACGCGCGAGGTGTACCCGCCCGGGTCGACGTTCAAGCTCGTCACCGCGGCGGCCGCGCTCGAGGACGGGCTGGTGCCCGACTCCATGGTCGACTCGCCCAACTCGCTCGCGTTGCCGAACTCCAGCCACTCCATGGGCAACTCCACCAACTGCGGCGGCACGCGCGTGACGCTGGAGCAGGCCCTGATGACGTCGTGCAACACGGCGTTCGGCAACCTCGGCCTCGCGCTCGGAGCGGAAAAGCTCCGCGCGCAGGCCGAGGCGTTCGGGTTCAACCAGGACCAGACCATCGACATCGCCGCGGCCGCCTCGCGGTTCCCCACCGAACTCGACAGGTCTCAGGCCGCGCTCAGCGCGATCGGCCAGTACGACGTCGCCGCGTCCCCGCTGCAGATGCTGCAGGTGGCCGCGGCCATCGCCAACGACGGCGCGATGATGCGGCCCTACATCGTGAGCGCGGTCACCAACCGCGACCTCACCGTCCTCAGCTCCACGGCGCCGAAGAAGCTGGGTCAGCCGGTCTCGCCGTCCACGGCGAAGCTGCTGCAGCAGATGATGGTCTCCGTCGTCGAGGGCGGGACGGGCCGCCCGGCTCAGACCAGCGGGGTCGTCGTCGGCGGAAAGACGGGCACCGCGCAGTCGGCGCCGGA
>DAONOU010000121.1:0-7549 GCA_035409265.1 Arachnia sp.
CGTCCTACGCCTCGGCGTCGACCTTCGCGTCCTGGCGGGGAACCACGACCTCGTTGATCACCATCAAGATCGACGCGGTGACGGGGACGGCGATCAGCGCGCCGAGCAGGCCGAGGAGGGCGGCTCCCGCCATCGCGCTGATCAGCACGAGCGCGCCAGGGATGGAGACGGCCTTGGTCATGATGCGCGGCGTCATGACGTAGGCCTCGACCTGCATGTACGCGAAGTAGACGACGACGAAAACCAGGCCGATCCAGCCGACGGTGAACAGGGCGACGACGCTGGCGATGATCCACTGCAGCACCGAGCCGATCATCGGGATCATCGTCACCAGCAGGGCAAGCGCGCCGAGCAGGGCCGCGAACGGGACGCCGATGGCGGTCAGCAGGATGAAGGTGAAGATCGCGTTGCAGACCGCGAGGATGGCCATGCCGGAGACGTAGCTGCCGACCGACTCCGTCAGCTGGTTGGTGACCCGCTCCACCTGGGGCCGACCATACGCGGGGCTGAGCCGCACGACGGCGGCCTTGATCTGGTCCATGCAGCCCAGGAAGTACAGCGTCAGCACCAGGACGATCAGGGTGCCGGAGGCCGCGTTGACGATCCCGGAGCCGACGGCCAGCGCGCCGCCGCCGATGATGGCGAGGTTGTTCGGGTTCGCCAGCCATTGCCTGGCCTGGGCGAGCAGCTGTTCGTAGAGGTCCGCCTGGCCGCTGGCGTTGATGACGCGCTGGAACCACGCCTGATCCTGCAGCGACGTGATGTAGCCGGGGAAGGCCCGGACCAGCTCGGCGATCTGCAGGACGGCCACGGGGATCACCAGCGCGAGGAGCAGACCGAGCACCACCGCGATGCCGACGAACACGACGGCGATCGCGGCGCCGCGGCTCAGCTTGTACTGCTGCAGCCGGCGCAGGAGCGGCTCCAGCGCCATGGCGACGAAGAGCGCGACGCCGATGGTGAGCAGCACCGAGGCCAGCGTGCCGAGCGCGCCTGCGAGCGAGATCGCGAGTAGCCCACCGACCGTGGCGGCGAAGCCGATCGACAACGGGCGCGCGAGATAGATCCGGCCGAGGCGTCGCGGGCGAGGGCTGAGGGACTCCGGGGTCATGGCGCGGAGTCTAGTTCAGCGGCGGCCTCCGCCAAGCAGCCCGCCGAGGATGTCGCCGAGGATTCCTCCACCGAGACCACCGAGGTCGGGCGCGCCCTGCTGCTGCGTCGTCGGCATCTGCAAACCGCCGTCGTTGCCCTGGCCCGGCACCTTGAACTGGCCCCCGCCTGTCGAGGGCGCGGTCTGTGCCTCCGACTGGCCGCCCAGCACCTGGCCGAGGATCTGTCCGAGGATGCCTCCGCCGCCGGCTTGGGGGGCCGTCTTCGGCTGGCCCTGTCCCATGACCTGATTGGCGAGCCACGCCATCACCAGCGGGGCGAGGATGGGCAGCAACTTCTGGATCAGGCTCTGGTTGCCGGCCGCGCCGCCCAGCTTCGCGACGACGGCCTCCTCGTTGGAGCCGAAGACGTGGCTCGTGATCTTCGCGCCGTCGGCCTCGTCGACGGCGTCGAGGTCCGAGGCGGAGCGGCCGACGTGCTGGCTGAGCGCCTCGAACAGCGAGGCCTCGCCGGAGGAGTCCTGTGCGTTGGCGCCCATGCCCATGAGCAGGGCGGGCAGCGCGGCGCCGACGGCCTTGCTCACGTCGGCCGGATCGCCGCCGACCTGAGCGGCGAGCTGGTCGATCGGCAGCTGGTCGAACAGGTCCTGAATGTCAAACATCGATGTTCTCCTTATGAAGTGGTGGCCTAAGGCTAGCGGCCGGCGCCGCCGCGCTTCCCGCGAAGCCGTCGGTTCGGTCGGGCGGGCGCGAGGTGGAAGACTTGGCGTCATGCGAACACTGCGCGACATCGAATGCTTCCTCACCGACATGGACGGCGTGCTGGTGCACGAGGAGGTTCCCCTGCCCGGCGCCGCCGACCTGATCGAACGCTGGGTGATGACCTCGAGGCGATTCCTGGTGCTCACCAACAACTCGACGTTCACCGCGCGCGACCTCGCCGCGCGGCTGGCACGCTCGGGCCTGAACATCCCCGAGGAGAACATCTGGACCTCGGCCATGGCTACCGCGGCGTTCCTCAAGAACCAGCCGGGCGACAAGACCGCCTTCGTGATCGGCGAGGTCGGCCTGACCACCGCGCTGCACGAGGCAGGATTCGTCCTCACCGACGTCGACCCGGACTTCGTCGTGCTGGGCGAGACCCGCAACTACTCCTTCGAGGCGATCACCACCGCCATCCGCCTGATCATCGACGGCGCGCGGTTCATCGTCACCAACCCCGACGCCACGGGCCCCAGCAAGGATGGCATCCTGCCCGCCACGGGCACCGTCGCGGCGATGATCACCGCTGCCACCAACCGCAACCCCTACGTGGTGGGCAAGCCCAACCCGATGATGTTCCGTTCCGCGATGAACAGGATCGAGGCGCATTCGGAGACCACCGCGATGATCGGCGACCGGATGGACACCGACATCGTCGCGGGCATGGAGGCCGGCCTCCTCACCGCGCTGGTGCTCACGGGCGTGACGACGGCGGACGACGTCGAGACGTATCCCTTCCGCCCCGACCTGATCCTCGGTGGCGTCGCGGACCTTGTCGACCTGATCTAGATCCTTGCCCGGATGACTTCGCCGCCGATGCGCTCGCCTGTGGGCGCGAAGCCCGCGGACGCGTAGAGGCGCGCCGCCACGTGGTTGTCGGGGTGATGCCCCAGGGTGAGCCCGGCGCCGGGGTGCTCGTCGTCGAAGTGCGCGAGGAACGCCTCGAGCGCCCGCCTGCCCAGCCCTCGTCCCTGGAAGCGGTGGTCGATCATGAAGGTGATCAGCCAGTACTCGCCGTCGTCGGGATCGACGCCGTAGACGAGGAAGCCGATCAGCTCGTCCGCCCGCGAGATCACCATCGGCCGGAAGTGCGTCTCGAACCGCGACTCGGCCAGCCAGTAGACGACGGGCGCGGAGAAGTGCGCCGTCTGCTCGGGCGACACGCTGAGCTGGGTCGCAGCGAACCAGGTCGCCAAGGAGACGTCCTCGATGGACAAGGGCGGGCGGGGGAGTGGCGCGCCAGTGACGTCCTCGCTCGGCGCGTCGACGGTCTGACTTTCGTGCATCCTCGGTGTGCCCCTTTCGACAGGCGTGCGAAATCTACCCGACGGCGTATCACTCGACTCAATCCGCGCTCCTGAGGGGTGTCGGCGCAGGGGGCGACCGACACACCGAAAGGAGACCGACATGGCCTCGGCACATGATCTGCTCGTCACGCTCGCGTCGAAGGACCGGCTCGCGTTCCTGGCGACCTTCAACGCCCGCATCTGGGAAGTCGTCGGCGGCGGCCCGCAGGGCCTCAAGGCCGGCAAGAGGCTCGCCAAGAAGCTCGACGCCCAGCGCGGCCTCTCGGCCGTCAACCCGCAGCCGCTGCCGCCCGACGGCATCGCGATGGGTTATGACCTGATGCTCACGCTGGCGCACGACCTTGTCAGGAACCGCGATGGCGCCAAGGGCTTCCTGCTCGACATCGATGACTGGTGCGGCACCGGCTGGCCCCGGCGCTGGCCGTTCCCGTGGCCCCGGCCGAACTGGGCCGACGTGCTCAAGGATCCAAGGCAGGGCGGGCTCGCCGTCGACTTCCAGCTGGGTGGCGCCATCGCGGCCGCACATCTCTCCGCGCACTTCATGGACGGCGAGATGCGCGACCTGTTCGACGGCGCGTCGAACAGCCTGCTCGACGTCGCGATCGGCTGAGCGCGCACGGAGCCGTGGCGCCCGGCGGGGGACCGGGCGCTACGGCCCCGACGCGCGGCGCTCCATTCGCACCTTGGACGTAAGGCTGCTTTACAGCTTGACGGTCCGCGGTATTGTTGCTGCATGTCGACGGCAGAGTTTCATGGCTACGTGGGGGTGCAGCGCCGCGGTCTCATCGCTTTGCCCACAGCGTTGCGTCAGCGGCTGCACCTCGATGAGCCCGGCGCCCAGCTTGAGGTCACTGAGCGCGCGGACGGGGTCATCGAACTACGTCCGTCAGTTCCGATTCCGGCAGATCAGGCCTGGTTCTGGGCCGAGCGATGGCAGCAGCGCGAGCGCGAGGTCGACGACGATGTTGCCGCTGGTCGGGTTACGGTGTTCGAAAATGGCGATGACTTCCTGGCCTTCGTCGATTCGATCGACACAGGGCAGTGAAGTTCGAGGTTACTGCGAAGTTCGCTAGCGACCTTCGCAGGCTGAAGCCGGAGCATCTCGCCGAGTTCAAGAAGGTCCTGCGCGAGAAGTTCGTGCCTGCGTGTGATGGCTTTGCGCTCGATCCGACGACGCCCTGGCCGGCGTCTCTCCGCGTGAAGTCCATGCGAGCCGCGCCGGGTATCTTCGAGATGACGTGGTCTTTCGCGTCGCCCGATGGACGAGCGACGTTCGAGATCCTCACCGTCGACGGGGAGGCGCGCATCCGGTGGCGGAGGATCGGTGACCACGGCGTGTTCAGGGAGCCGTAACTTGTGCGTCGCCTTTGAGGGGAGGCTGCACGAGGTCCCGGCTGCGATGAGCAGGCGACCCGTAGTGAAAATGACATAATGTTGCTTATCGGACTATCGGCGAGGGATGCGGCTCGCATTGTGGTACGGTGCCGACGACCCTTGCCGATAGTCCGATAACCAACAAGCATTACGCGGGATCGACGCCCAGCTGTTCCCGCAGCCGCCGGGTCAGCCCCTCAACGGTGACCGTGTCCGCCGGGCGAGCGAATCGAGCTGCCGAACGGCCGGGTCGCGATCCCACCACGCAAAGACATGCGGGGCGTCCTCATCGGCGAACAGCCGCGAGGAGATGAGCTCGGGGACGAAACGACAACCAGACCGCGCCCACCGCCGTCGATCCTGCCGATTGGATCGAGTCGCTGCCCAAGCCCCGCCAGGTCGAGCAGGGGCGGGCGATGCTGAGGCTCTTCGGCGAGGTCACGGGCGAGCCGGCCAGGATGTGGGGGTCGTCGATGGTCGGTTACGGGCATCAGCACTACGTCTACGAGTCGGGCCGTGAGGGCGACGCGATGCGGCTGGGGTTCAGCCCCAGGTCGGCGAACCTCGTGCTCTACGTCCTCGGCTCCGAACCCGAGCCGCTCCTGGAACGGCTCGGGCCGCACAAGCGTGGGGTCAGCTGCCTGTACGTGACCACCCTCGACAAGATTGACATGGACGTCTTGCGCGAGCTTGTCGCCAAGGCTTGGGCGGACGCCACCGCGGATCTGCGCTGACGCCCGAACAGAACTGTCCGGCCTGCCACGCGAACGAGCACGTGGCAGGCCGGACAGCCGTCGTGATGCGGGTCAGAAGTTGATCATCTGACCGGCGATGCCGTGCGCGGCCTCCTTGATCGCCTCGGACAGCGTCGGGTGCGCGTGGATGTTGTGCGCGATCTCGTCCGCGGTCAGGTCGTAGGCCTGCGCCAGCGTCAACTCGGGCAGCAGCTCGGTCACATCGGGGCCGATCATGTGCGCGCCGAGGATCTCGTTGTACCGCGCATCGGCGACGATCTTGACGAAGCCGACGCCCTCGCCGAGGCCCCAGGCCTTGCCGTTGGCGGCGAACGGGAACTTGGCGACCTTGACGTCGTAGCCCTTGTCCTTGGCCTGCTGCTCCGAGTAGCCGAACGACGCGATCTGCGGCTGCGAGTAGGTGGCGCGCGGGATCATGTCGTAGTTGATGGGGTGGGTGTGCTCCCCCGCGATCGCCTCGGACGCGACGATGCCCTGGGCCTCGGCGGTGTGGGCCAGCATCATCTTGCCGGTGCAGTCGCCGATGGCGTAGATGTTGGCGACGTTGGTGCGCATCTGGTCGTCGATGGCGATGGCGCCACGCTCGGTGAGCGCCACGCCGGTGTTCTCGAGGCCGTAGCCCTCGGTGCGCGGGGCGAAGCCGATGGCAGAGAGGAAACGGTCGGCCTCCAGCACCTGCTGAGCGCCGCCCTGCGCGGGGCTGACGGTGACGCGCACGCCGGAGCCGGTGTCCTCGATCGACTCGACCTTCGTGGAGGTCAGCACCTTGACGCCGAGCTTCTTGTACGCCTTGGCGAGCTCGGCCGACACGTCGGCGTCCTCGGTGGGCACCATGCGGTCGAGGTACTCGACGATGGTGACGTCCGCCCCGAACTGGCTCAGCACGTACGCGAACTCGGTGCCGATGGCGCCGGAGCCGCCGATGATGATGGACCCCGGAACGGTGTCGGAGAGGATCTGCTCCTCGTAGGTGACGACGTTGGCCGAGCGGCTCGTGCCCGGCAGCATGCGCGTGGTGGCGCCGGCGGCGACGATCGCGTTCTCGAACGTGATCGTGCGGCTCTGCCCGTTTTCGGCGGCGACGGAGATGCTGTGGGCGTCGACGAACGTGCCCCAGCCGTCGACCTCGGTGATCTTGTTCTTCTTCATCAGGAAGTGGATGCCCTTGGTCATCCGATCCGATACCTGGCGGCTGCGCGAGAACGCCTTGCCGTAGTTGAAGGTCACCTGGCCCTCGATGCCGTAGACGTCGGCCTCCTTGAGGACGATGTGCGCCAGCTCGGCGTTGCGCAGCAGAGACTTGGTCGGGATGCAGCCGACGTTGAGGCAGACACCGCCCCAGTACCGCTTCTCGATGATGGCCACCTTCTTGCCCAGTTGGGCTGCGCGGATGGCCGCGACGTACCCGCCGGGGCCAGCGCCGAGAACAACGACGTCGAATTCAAAGCTCATGGGGTCACCTTAGCCCTCTCCCCCGCCCCCGGTGGGCCGTGTTTTACAGGTTTCGCGGCTCCGGAATCTGAGGAGTTATCTCATTCATGAGATAGCCTGGCGGTCATGAGCGCTACGAGTGAATCCATCGGCCGCATGATCCGCGACGCCCGCACCGCGCGCGGGTGGTCGCAGCAGCGGCTCGCCGACGAGCTGGGGTCGGTCCAGAGCGCCGTGCACCGGATCGAGACGGGACAGCAGAACCTCTCGCTCAGCATGATCGACCGCCTGGCTGAGGCGCTCGAGATGCCGTTGATCCAGACCCATACGCAGGGCAGCGTGAACTTCGAGATCCAGGGTCCGACGACGCTGTCGGGCGAGATCGACGTGCGGACCTCCAAGAACGCCGCCATGGCGTTGCTGTGCGCGAGCCTCCTCAACAAGGGCCGCACTGTCCTGCGCGGCGTCGCGCACATCGAGGAGGTCGACCGCATCTGCGAGGTGCTGAGGTCGATCGGCGTACAGCTGACCTGGACGGGCGAGGGCGGCAACGACCTCGAGATCAAGCGCCCCTCCACCCTCACCCCCGAGACCATCGACGAGCGGGCCGCGCGCCGCACGCGCTCGATCCTCATGTTCCTCGGCCCGCTCCTGCACGAGTTCGACGAGTTCCGGCTCCCCTACGCCGGCGGCTGCGACCTCGGCGCCCGCACCGTGCACCCGCACCTCTCCGCGCTGCAGCGCCTCGGCCTGACCGTCACCGCCACCGACGGCAACTACCACGCCACCGTCGAGCCCGCCGCTGACGGCC
>DAONOU010000122.1:0-7532 GCA_035409265.1 Arachnia sp.
CGGGGCCTTCCTCGGCACCGCCATCGGCGTCCTTCCCGGCCTCGGCTCGGCCATGGCCGTCGGCCTGCTGCTGCCGCTCACGTTCACGCTCGAGCCGCTGTCGGCGCTGACGATGTTCGCGGGCATCTACTTCGGCGGGCTCTTCGGCGACTCCATCGCGGGGATCCTGATGAACACCCCGGGCAACAGCACCGCGATCGCCAGCGCGTTCGAGGGCCACATGATGGCCAAGAAGGGCAGGGCGGCCCAGGCGCTCGCCACCGCCGCCATCGGCGCGTTCATCGGCGGCATCATCGCCACCACGCTGGTGGTGTTCTTCGCGCCGTCGATGGCCTCGCTGGCCGAGCAGTTCGGGCCCGCCGAGTACTTCGCGCTCGCGCTGTTCGCGTTCGTCGCCATCTCGACGGTGGTGGCGGACTCCGTGGTCCGCGGCCTCGCCGCGCTGAGCATCGGCCTAGCGCTGGCCATGGTCGGCATCGACCAGTCGACCGGCACGGCGCGGTTCACGTTCGGGATTCCCGCCCTGTTCGACGGGATCTCCGTCGTGGTCATCACGGTCGCCCTGCTGGCGATCGGCGAGGTGCTGCACGTCGCGTCCAAGGTCGGGCGCCCCGACGACAAGACCCTCATCAAGACGGAGGGGCGGCCGTGGCTCAGCAAGGCCGAGTTCCGGGCCGCCCTGCCTGCCTGGCTCCGCGGCACCGCCTTCGGCGTCCCGTTCGGCATCATCCCGGCTGGCGGCGCGGAGGTGCCGACGTTCCTCGCGTACGGCACGGAGCGCAAGCTGGACGCCCGCCGCAAGGTCCCGATGTTCGGCAAGGGCTCCATCCAGGGCGTCGCCGGCCCGGAGGCGGCGGGCAACGCGACCGGGGCTCGGCGATGGGCGCGCTGCTGGCGCTCGGCCTGCCGACGTCGGCCACCGCGGCCCTGCTGCTTGTCGCCTTCCGTCAGTACGGCATGCAGCCCGGGCCGCTGCTGTTCGAGCGCAGCGCCGACATCGTCTGGGCGCTGCTGGCGGCGCTGTTCATCGCCATGGTGATCCTGCTGATCCTCAACCTGCCGTTCGCGCCGATGTGGGCCATGCTGCTGCGGGTCCCGAAGGAGTACCTGTACGCCGGCATCACCGTCTTCGCCGCGTTCGGCGTGTACGCCGCGGGCGCGTCGACGATCGACCTGGCGGTCATGATCGCCATCGGCCTGCTGGGCTACGTGATGCGCCAGTACGACGTCCCGCTCGCGCCCGTCCTGATCGCGCTGATCCTCGGCCCGCTCGCCGAGTACTCGCTGCGCGACGCGATGGCGAACTCGGGGAACAACCCCGCGGTCCTCGTCAGCTCGCCGATCACCGTTGGGCTGTACGCGGTGCTGATCGGCGGCGTCATCTGGAACGGCTACCGCCGCGTCCAGGAGAAGAAGCTGGCGGCCGAGCTGATGGCCGTGTCCGAGGCCGACGAGGAGACGGCGACCCGGTAGCGGTCGCCCTGGGGACGGCGGCATCCGCGCTGGCCCCGACCGCCTTCCTGGGCGGTCAGCCGATGGCGACGTGCCGGGTGAGGTCGTCGCTGGGGAGCTCGTCGACGACGGCGGTGACCTCCTGCGCGGTCACGTGTGCCCGGCCGTGGTGGATCGAGAGGAAGGCGATGTCGGCGGCGTCCGCGCCGGTGGCAATCCTGACGAAGGACTCCCGCGGGCCGAGGGCGGTTGCGTCCACCACGTGCCAGCCGTCATCGACATAGGCCTCAGCCACCGCGTGGAAGTCCATCGGCTTGACTCCCGGCGCGTACACCCCGACCACGCGGGCGGGGACGTCGAGCGCCCGGAGGAAGGCGACCACGAGATGGGCGTAGTCGCGGCACACTCCTCGGCGTGAGAGCAGGGTGGCCCGTGCGCCGTCGGTGGGGAGAGAGGAGCCGGACACATAGGACAGTCGGGTGCCTACCCACGAGCTGACCGCCGTCAGCAGTTGCTCATGCGGCACCTCGGAGAACTCCGCCAGCGCGGTCGGGGCGAGGGCGTCCGACTCGCAGTATCGCGAGGGGCGCAGGTACCGCAGCAGGTCCCAGTGCGCGGCCGGCGCGGGGGCGATGCGGCCGTCGATCGTGGCGGAGTAATCGATCGACAGCGAACCGGCCGGCGCCTCCAGCACGTGCACCCTCGTGCCGTGCGGGGTGACCAACTCCGTGGGAGCAAGGGGGCCGTCCTCGCCAGCGAAGACGAGGCTCTCGGACGCTACGCCGGCGTCGAGATAGGCCTGGGCGACGGCGATCTCCAGCACGAGGGTGGCGGGCTCGGTCACGTCCAAGGCGAGGTGAGTGAGGACGGAGCGCTGCATGCGGCAGAGTCTGGCAGGCTCACGTTTCAGCCGGGCAACGGGCCCGCGCCGGGCGCGTGCTCCGCCGGGATGGCGCGGCCTGGGAGGCGGCCCCGACCCGAACCGGCGTATCGTCATCTTGCGCAACATCAGCGAAAGCGTGAGAATAGATCGTATGGCGATATTGGCCGATTCGGGTAAGCCGCGCACCGCGCAGGCGGCCGACTGGGCGCTGTCCAGAGGGATCGCGTCGATGACGACCGCCGAGGTCTCACTGATGCTCAACGCCCCGGTTTCCCAGGTGCCGCAGCGGTTGAGCGCCGCGAAGCTCCGGGGCGAGTGGATCACGCCTGCCCGTGGCCTGTGGATTCCGGTGCCTCCGGAGTTCAGAGGCTGGTCGGGGCCACCGGCGACCGAGTTCATCGCGGCTCTCATGTCCCATCTGAAGGCGGACTACTACGTCGGGTGGCTGGCTGCGGCGTCGCTCTACGGGGCGACGCATCACGCGCCGCAGGTCACGCATGTCGCGACGTCCCGGCTGGTCCGCGAGCGGCAGGTCGGCCGCGCCCGTCTGGTCTTTCACGAGCGCTCATCGCTCGTTGATCTTCCCGTAGTTGAGCGGATGGCGCGCTCGGGCGCGTTCAGGGTCTCGACGCCGGAGGTGACCGCGCTTGACGTCGCGTCCGACATCTTCCTGGCTGGGGGACTGGACAACGCTGCCACGGTCATTGCGGACCTGGCCGACGAGGTTGGACTGGACGGCCAGACGCTGGGCTCGCTAGCGCCGAAGTTCGCCGACGCGGCGGTCCGCAGGGTCGGCTGGATGGTTGAGCGGTTCACCGGCCACCGGTTGGACAGGCTTGCCGAGTATGTCGCCCGGATCTCGTCGGCCCCGTCACGTCTGCACCCGGCGCTGCCGCTGACCGGAAGCGTCGACACGCGATGGGGCCTCCGACTGAATGCGCCAGTGGAAGTGGAGTAGACCATGCTGTCTGTCAATGACATCGCTGCCTGGGGCCGGGCCCACCCGTGGGCGAGTGCAGACCAGATTGAGCAGGACCTCCTGCTGTCTCGTGCGATCTGCGCCATTGCCGACGACGACTACCTGGGTCAGGAACTGGCGTTCAGAGGCGGAACCGCCCTGCACAAGCTTCATCTGCCCGCGCCGCTGCGCTACAGCGAGGACCTGGACTACGTCCGTTCGACTGGAGGGGGTATCGGACAACTCACCGGGGCGCTGCTGGACTTGGGACGTGGCCTCGGATTCGAGGTGAAGTCCAGGATCACCGAGTATCCCAAGGTCTACTGGCGCACCCTGAGCCAGGCGGGAACGCCGCTGCGGATCAAGGTCGAGGTCAACACCCATGAGCGCTCTCCCGCGCTGCCGCTTGCCAACGTGCCGTTTCGGGTCGAGTCGCCGTGGTGGACCGGTCAGGCGCAGGTGCGGACGTTCCAGTTGGCCGAGTTGATCGCGACCAAGTTGCGGGCGCTCTACCAGCGCTCCAAAGGGCGTGACCTGTTCGATGTGTGGTTGGCGCTCACCGTGACCGGTCTGGACGCCGAGGAGGTGCTCGCCGCCTTCGGCCCTTACCGTCCTGTCGGCTACACCTCGAAGACCGCAACTGCCAATCTGACGGACAAGCTGAAGGCTCGTGACTTCCGGCACGACCTGGATGAGCTCGCTTCCCAGTTGCCCGCACCGTACGAACCGGACGAGGCCGCCGATCTGGTCATCCGAGTGCTTCTGAGCCGGGTCTAGGCCACTCGGTCAGTCGGGTTAGCTCTCGCACGGGTACGGCTCGATGGGGTACCCGGCGGCGCGCCAGGCGGCGAAGCCGCCCGCGACGTGCGTGACGTCGTCCCTGCCCATCTGCCTCAGCGCCGCCGCCGCCAGCGCGGAGCGCCATGCCGACCCGCAGTAGAGGACAAGGCGGCGGCCGTCGTCGAGCGCGGGACGGTAGTAGGGGCTGGCGGGGTCGACCCAGAACTCGAGCATGCCGCGCGGCGCCCGGTACGCCCCGGGGAGGATGCCCTCCCTCGCCCACTCCTGGGGTTCGCGGATGTCGACGAACAGCGTCGACTCGTCGTCGAGGAGGGCGTGGGCATCCTCGATGGGCAGCGGCGGCGCGACCTCGTCGGCCTGCGCCACGAGGTCGGCGACGGGGTGGGCAAGCGGGGATCCTGGGACACGAGGCATGGCGACCTCCCTCTCTGGGGGTGATCCTGCTGATGGTAGGCGATGGGCCCGCTCAGGCGCTCCACACCTCGATAGGCGCGGGCGGTGTCGGTGCCTTGGCGAACTTGCTGTCATCGGTGAGCAGCGGCATTCCCAGTGACTCGGCCAGTGCCACGTAGAACGCGTCGTACGCGGTGAAGTTGTGTCGCAGACTCAGTGCGCGTCGCTGGAGCGGCTGCATCGGATATCGCACGATCGGCAGGTCGGCGAAGTCCTCGAGCATGTCCTCGGCGCGCGTCGCCGTGATCTGTACCTCTGGTTTGGTTGTCAGCAGTAGCCCCCGAATCGCGGAAGCCACTTCAGCGTCGATCAGCGCGGGCGCATGGAGGTGTCGTTCTCGGGCAAACCGGGCGCGCAGCGCGGCGTCTCCTCGGCGGTTGAGCAGGAGGCGCACGACGATCGACGCGTCGACGACGGTCATCTCAGCGCCGGTCGTCGTTGATGAAGGAGCGAATGTCGTCGCCGCTTGCCTCGATGTGGGGACGCGAGGCGATCCTCTCCAGGAGCTCGCTCATAGCGGGCCGACTCGCGTCGTCGTGGATGAGTTGGCGCAGGTAGCTCGACAGGGACATGTTCTGCGACGCGGCGCGCGCGCGCAACGCTCGGGCGTCCTCGGCGGGGACATCGCGGACCTGCAGGATCTCGGTGGTCATGAGCGCCATCCTACCCGCGTTCATGCGTTGTGCATGCATGAGTTTGGGGGCGGCCACGGTGCCGGGGATCCGCTGATCGATCATGCGTCGAGATACTGAACCCCGCGCAACTGGAGCGTGCAAGGGTCACCGGGCGCATCGTCGCTGACATCCTGCACGGGCTCAAGGCGCGGTGCGCGGCAGGGACGAACCTCCTCGACGTCGACGCGTGGGCCAAGGCCGCGATCCTCGAGGCGGGGGCCGCCTCCTGTTACGTGGACTACGCGCCCTCGTTCGGCCGTGGTCCCTTCGGCCACTACATCTGCACGGGCGTCAACGACGCCGTGCTTCACGGCATGCCCGGCGACTATCGACTCGTCGACGGGGACCTGCTCAGCCTGGACCTCGCCACCGTCAAGGACGGCGTCGCCGCGGACGCCGCGATCAGCTTCGTCGTCGGGAACACCCGCCGTCCCGAGGATGTGGCGATGATCGCCGCCACGGAGCGGGCGCTGGCGGCCGGGATCGGGGCGGCGGGGCCGGGGGCGCGCGTCGGCGACGTGTCCCACGCCATCGGAGAGGTGCTCACCGCGGCCGGGTACCTCGTCAACACCGAGTTCGGCGGCCACGGCATCGGCTCGACGATGCACCAGGACCCGCACGTGCCGAACATCGGTCGGCCGGGCCGCGGATACAGGCTGCGGCCCGGCATGTTGCTGGCGCTCGAGCCGTGGGTGATGGCCGACACCGATCGCCTCGTCACGGACCCTCGCGACGGCTGGACGCTGCGGAGCGCCACCGGGGCGCGAACCGCGCACAGCGAGCACACCATCGCGATCACCGCCGACGGGGCCGAGGTGCTCACAGGTCGGTGAGGGCAGCCACGCTCATCCGAGTCCCGGCGTCGGCGTCACTCGTAGCGCAGCGCGTCCACGGGGTTCTTCCCGGCGGCGCGCGCGGCGGGAAGGGTCCCCGCGAGGAAGGCGAGCGCCATGATGCCGACGATCACGAGGAGGATGCTGCCGGGCGTGAAGGTGAAGAGGGTCAGGCCGGGGAGGTCCGCCAGCAGCGTCTCGGCCAGAGTGCCGCTGACGAGCGCGCCGACGATCATCGCGCCGACCACGCCCACCAGCGACCCCAGGAACCCGATGAACGCCGCCTCCGAGGAGAACAGCGCGAACACCCGGCCCGATCCCATCCCCACGGCCTTCATCAGCCCGATCTCGCGGGTCCGCTCCTGGACCGACATCAGCAGGGTGTTGATGATCCCGAAGCCCGCGGCGACCAGCGCGATCGCCGCGAAGCCGTTGAGCACGAGCACGATGGTGTCGATCACGCTGGTGAACATGCCCAGCTGGTCCTCAATGGTGATGGACTGGGCGTCGAACAGCGCGTCCGTCAGGGCCGTGTTCGGGGTGAGGGCCGATCCTCCGGGGCCGCCGATGGTCGACTCGGAGACGCCCGTGATCTTGGCCTTCAGGGTGTGGGAGGCGTCGTCGGCGTCGGTGAGCGCGAGGCTCAGCGAGGAGCCGACGGCGTCGGCGTCGTCGGAGAACCCGAGCGGCAGGACGTAGTCGGCGGGGATCGCGATCTGGAGGTCCGTCGTGTCGTTGTCGGGGGCCTTGCCCTGGACGAGTTGCAGCGTCTGCCCGGGGATGAAGGAGGTGACGGAGGCCTCGAACCTGTCGCCGTCGTCGAACTGGACGAAGTCGACGGAGATGGACTTCGCCGGCTTCACGTCGGTGATGCCGTCGATGTCCTCGAGCGTCGCCAGGTCGTCGTTGGTCATGACGACGATGTCGCCGCCCATCATGGCGGGCGAGCCCGATCCTTCGGAGCTGACCGCGTCCGGGTTGTATGCGCGCGGGCCGTCGCCGGAGTCCGTGGTCGTGCTCGAACCCGCTGCCCGCTTGGTGACGGTCATCACGTTGGAGACGCCGAGGGCGGACACGGTGTCGTCGATGTAGCGGTTGATGCCCGCGCCCAGGGCGCTGGTCAGGCTGATGGTGAAGGCGCCGACGAAGATGGCGAGGATGGTGAGGACGGTGCGGGCCCGCGACCTGAAGGTGTTGGACACGGCCGTGCGCAGGATGTCCCGGGCCTTCATGCCGCGCTCCTCTCCTGCTCGTCGACGATCCGCCCGTCGCGGAGGTAGACCCGGCGGTCGCAGCGGGACGCGAGCTCCTCGTCGTGCGTGACGACGACGAGCGTGATGCCCTGCTCGCGGTTCAGCGTGAACAAGATGTCCTCGACGACCTGGCCCGTCGCGGTGTCCAGGTTTCCGGTGGGCTCGTCGGCGAGGATGAGCCGCGGCTTCGTGACGAGCGCACGCGCGATCACCGCCCGCTGCTTC
>DAONOU010000123.1:0-7519 GCA_035409265.1 Arachnia sp.
TTCGCCGAGCAGGAAGTGGATGTTGCCGTCCTTCGCGTGCCCGAAGAGCGGCACGTTCGGGATGCCGTAGCCGTGCTTGTCGAACAGCCTGTCGAGGTCGGCGAGCGTGGCGGCGAAGCGGTCGAGCGGGACGCAGATGTCCTCCATGAGCGTCGTCGTTCCCGACGGCCGCTCACCCGCGACCCTCGCGTACAGGCCGCGCCTGAGGTCCACGAGGGGGCGGCGGGTCGTCGGGTCCGTGAGGAAGCCTGTCGTCGCTATGGCGTCGACGTTGGAGAGCCGCTCCTCGGTGACGGCGATGCGCTGGGGAAGCGTCGCCGGGCCGGAGTCGTGCAGCTCGACGAGGAGCGCGGCCTCGGTCGTGAGGTAAGCGTCGCGGAGGAACGCGGGCGCGGCCGGGTCGCGCTGGAGAACCCGCAGGCAGGCCACGTCCATCAGCTCGAGAGCCTCCGGCGCGAGGTCGAGCAGGGGGGCCGACGCCGCGGCCGCGGCCTGCGCGGTGGGGAAGAGGATCAGCGCGGCCGCGCGGCGCTCGGGGACGACGACGGTGCGGAACGTGGCCTCGGCGATGAACGCGAGCGTTCCCTCGCTGCCGACCAGCAGGTGCGCGATGATGTCGACGGGGCGGTGGAACTCCATCAGCGCGTTGAGGCCGTAGCCCATGGTGTTCTTCATGCCGAAGAGCCGGTTGATGTCGCGGATCGAGTCCGGGTTGGTGCGCAGCCGCTTCCGCAGCATGTGAAGCCCGCCGACGAGCTCGGTCTCCTCAAGGCGCAGCGTCATGTCCGCCGTCGGATCCGAGGTGTCGATGACGCGGCCGCTCGTCAGGGCGAAGACGAGGGAATCGACGGTGTGGTAGCTGTTCTGGGCGACGCCGCTGAGCAGCTACCACACCGTTGTTGGCGACGATGCCGCCGACGGTGCAGGCGACGCCGCTCGACGGGTCCGGCCCGAGCCGCCGGCCGTAGGGCGCCAGCCGCGCGTTGACGTCGGCGAGGGTGGCGCCGGCGCCCGCGCGGACGCGACGGCCGTCGTCGAGCACCTCGATGTGCCGGAAGTGCCGCCGGACGTCGACGAGCGTGCCGTCGGTGACCGCCTGCCCCGTGAGGCTGGTGCCGCCCGCGCGGAAGGTGAGCGGACGCCGTCGAGCTGCGGCGTCGGCGATCAGCGCGGCGACCTCGTGGACGTTCGCAGGCCGCGCGACCTCGGTGGGCGTGAGCAGGAAGTGGGACGCGTCGTGCGACATCGCCAGCCGGGTGATGGCGCGGGTGTCGCGCTCTACCGGCACCTCGACGCTGTCCACCCGATTAGCCTACCCAGGCCGCCCGGGCGATGGCGGCCTGTCTGTCGCCGAGTCGAGAACCGGCGCCGGAAGCTGCTAACGTTGGCCGCACGCGGGCGTAGCTCAATGGCAGAGCGCTAGCTTCCCAAGCTCGATACGCGGGTTCGATTCCCGTCGCCCGCTCCACTTCGCCGTCGGCGAGATTCATAGCCAATGCACAGGGTCTGTTCGTAATGTCCCTTCATGCTTGATCAGCTCCTCGGCCTGCCCGCCCATCCGCTGCTCGTCCACCTGCCGGTCGTGCTGCTTCCGCTCGTCGCGCTGGGCGTCGTCGCGCTCGCGGCGCGGCCCGCCTGGCGGCCGCGGTACGCGGGCCTCGTCCTCGTGGGCGCCGTGGTCGGGGCGCTCGGCGCGGTGGGGGCGATGATCACAGGCAACGACCTCGCGACACGCGTCGGGACGCCGTCGTCGCACCAGGCGTTCGGAACGACGTTGGCCGTCGGCTCGGTCGTGTTCGTCGCCGTCGTCGGGCCGTGGCTCTGGCGGGTGCGCAAGGTCCCCGCCGACCAGGCGACCGCCGGTCAGGCCACCATGGGGTGGGTGTCCGCCGCGCTCGCCGCCGTGCTCGTCGGCCTCACCGTCCTGACCGGGCACTCGGGCGCGACCGCCGTGTGGGGCGGGACGGCCTCCGAGGGCGCTCCCGAGGAGTCGGATCCCGCTGTTCCCGAGGAGTCCGAGCCTGCCGGGTACACGATGGACGACGTCGCCGCCCACGACTCGGAGGCCTCCTGCTGGGCGGCGATCGACGGCAACGTCTACGACCTCACCGAGTGGATCGGCCAGCATCCGGGCGGCTCCCAGCGCATCCTTCCCCTGTGCGGCACGGACGCCACCGCGGCGTTCTCGGCCCAGCACGGCGGCCAGGCGCGCCCCGCGAGCGAGTTGGCGACGTTCTTCCTTGGGCCGTTGACCGGATAGCCCTGGGCGGGCAATAGCATGGGCTCACCACCGTCCCGCCGGATGCCCCTCCTCCGAGCAGCTTGAAGGAACACGCCCATGTCACTGATTCAACAGGCCTTGGAGTCCGCGGACGAGACCCGCGCCATCGAGTTCGGCCACGGGGCGTTGGCGCGAACCGGGGGCCTCTTCCGGAGCGTGTTCCCGGACGCGACTGCGTTGGTCGTCGCCGACGAGAACACCTTCGCGGCCGCGGGCGCCGAGGTGCTGGCATCGCTGAGCGCCGCGGGCGTCGTCCTCGCCGCGGAGCCGTTCATCCTCCCGGGCACCCCGACGCTGTACGCCGACTACGACAACACGGGCCTCGTGCGCGAACGCCTCGCCGCGCTCCCGGGCGCCGTCGCCTGCTCGATCGCCTCGGGAACCCTGAACGACGTCACGAAGCTCGCCTCGGGCGAGCTCGGCCGGCCCTACATGAATGTCTGCACCGCCGCCTCGGTCGACGGCTTCAGCTCGTATGGGGCGTCGATCTCGGTCGACGGCTTCAAGCTCACCCGCGACTGCCCGGCCCCCGCCGGCCTCGTCGCCGACCTCGCCGTGATGGCCGCGGCGCCCACGCGCCTGACCTCGACCGGCTATGGCGACCTGATCGAGAAGATCCCCGCCGGCGCCGACTGGATCCTCGCCGACGAGCTCGGCGTCGAGCGCATCGACGCCCACGTCTGGGACCTCGTCCAGGGGCGCCTGCGCAACGCGCTGGCCCGTCCCGAGGCGCTCGTCGCGGGCGACGAGGAGGCCGTCGCCGCGCTCGCCGAGGGCAACCTGCTCTCCGGTCTGGCGATGCAGGCCATGAAGTCGTCGCGCCCGGCATCCGGCGCCGGCCACCAGTTCTCCCACACGTGGGAGATGGAGGGCCACGGCCTTGACTGGGAACCGCCGCTCAGCCACGGCTTCAAGGTGGGCGTGGGCACCGTCGCGTCGCTCGCCCTGTGGGAGGAGGCGATGCGCCTCGACCTGGCCGAACTCGACGTCGACCGCGTCGTCGCCGAGGCGCCGTCCCAGGACGACGTCGTCGCCCGGATCAGGGCAGCGCTGCCCGAGAGGATCCACGACGAGTCCATCAAGGTCTCGCTGGAGAAGCACGTCGAGGGCGAGGCCCTCCGCGAGCGGCTCCTCCTGATCCAGGAGAAGTGGGACGCCATCCGCGCCCGGGTTGCCGACCAGCTCGTCGCTCCCGGGGAGGCCGCCGACATGCTGCGGCGGGCGGGCGCGCCGAACCATCCGGCGCTGATCGGGATCGGCTGGGACCGCTTCCGCGCCACGCACGACAAGGCGCGGATGATCCGCAACCGGTACACCGTCTTCGAGCTGCTCTCGGAGACCGGCACGTTCGACGCCGTCCTCGACCGCCTGTTCGCCCCAACGGGCTTCTGGGGCCGCCACCGCGAGGGCGACAGCCTCGGGGGCGTGCCCGTCACAGGACTTCCCGCGTAGAGGCCCGTGCGGATGGGGTGACACCTACTTAGTGCTGCGACGTGGCTGCTATCCCTTCGCGGAGGACTCGATCGACTCGCGCTGGGCCGAATAGCGGTCCTCGACCCTGCTGAACAGGAACGACGCCACGGTGCCTGCCACGAGCAGGGCGACGGCGAACGCGATGGACCCGCCGAGGCTCAGCCCGCTCGCCGCGAGGCCGTCGGGCGAGAACGCGGGGAACACCACCGTCGGGAAGATGGCGACGGACGAGCCGATCACCATGCCGAGGATCAGGTGGAACACCGTCGAATAGCTGCGGTGCAGCGCCCACTCGACGGCCTTGGCCAGCAGCACGACGCAGACGACGACGCCGACGGCCAAGGGGATGATCGTGCCGGGGTCGAGGTTCTTGATGCCGGAGGCCATCTTGTCGTAGAGGCCGAAGTAGATGAGGAAGTTCGAGGGGCTCATGCCCGGCAGGATCACGCCGAGGCCGATCAGCGCGCCCGACCCGAACCACACGGGGATGCTCGGCTGGACCTGCAGCCAGGCGCTGTCCCCGCCGAGGTACATCAGCGCGAAGATGCCGACGGCGGCCGCCGCCATGACCACGAGATCCCTCGCCGACCGGCCACGTTTGCCCGCCTGCCGGTAGAGCGATGGGAAGGTGCCGATCACGAACCCGATGAACAGGCACGTGAACTGCGCCGCGTACCGGCCGAACGCGGCCTCCACGACCACGGAGAAGCCGACGATGCCCAGCATCATGCCGATGCCGACCGGGATGAAGAACAACACGTTACTCACGAAGTTACGCTTGATGTTGGCCAGGAACCGGATCATCGGGTCGTACAGCTTGAAGATGACGGCCAGCACCCCGCCGGAGAGTCCCGGCAGGATCGCGCCGACGCCGACCGCCGCGCCCTTGGCGAGCCGCGCGAACCAGCGCCCGACGCTGTCGGGTGCCGTGACGTCGACGGCGGCCTCGTCGTGCGCGTCGGCGGTGGGATCGCTGCTCATGGGGCCTCGGCTCGTCGGAAGGAAAAGAACCTCTTCACCCTATGCGCCCGTCCGGCCGCGGACCAATCGCGCGGGGACACGCTCCCAGGGGCCGGCGTCGGGCGGGGCTGAGGGGTGGGTAGCCTCGGGCCCATGACCCTTGAGACCCGGCACCTCCCGCTCCCGGATCGCGCGGACGACCCCGGCTGGCTCGACTACCAGAGGCTCCTCGACCTGTTCAACCACGAGCTGCTCGACGGGCCGGGGTGGGACTCGTCCCCCGAGAGCGCGCTCGAGCTGTCCCGGCGCTCGGTTCGCGAGTGGCGCCAGGCGCGCTTCCTCGCCTACCTCGACGACGAGGCCGTCGGCTTCGGGGTGCTCCGGATCAACATCCGCGACGATCCCGAGGCGGGCAACCTCATGGTCTACGTCGCGCCCGATCACCGCGGCGCCGGGATCGGCCGGCTGCTCGCGGGGCGCCTGGAGCAGGCGGTCCGCGCCGAGGGGCTGTCCCGGCTGAACGTTTGGTTGGAGATGCCGCTGCCGACCGCGGAGCTGCTGCTCCCGACGACGGGGGTGGGCGCGGTGCCCGCGGACAACCCCGGCGTGAGGATGGCGCAGGCGTACGGGTTCGCCTGAAGCAGCGCATGGCCACCGACCCGCCGACCGGGGGCCTCGTCGTCGTCGAGGCGCCCTGGGACGCCCAGCGCGTGCGCGAGCTGGAGGACCGGCTGCTCCCCGGCCTGCGCTTCTGGCGCGCCGTCGCCCTGCACCGCCCGACCGGCGCGGTCGTCGCGCTGAGCGAGCTGACCCGCGAACGCTCCAACCCGCAGGGCCTGGTCGGCCAGAGCGACACGATCGTGCTCCCCGAGCACCGCGGACACAGGCTGGGGATGCTGACCAAGGCCGCGAACCTGATCCAGGTGCGGGAGGCGGCGCCGGACGCGGAGGCGATCCTCACCTGGAACGCTGAGGAGAACCGCCACATGCTCGACGTCAACGAGGCCCTCGGGTTCTACCCGTTCCTCGTCGAGGGGGCCTTCCAGCGCCTGCTGAGCTGATGGCGCGCGGGTACCCCCGGCTCAGCCGAGGATGACCGCGGCGACCTCGTCGGGGGAGGACACCACCAGCTCCGCGCCCGCCTCGAGCAGCTGCTCCTCGGAGCAGGCGCCTGTGGTCACGCCGAGCGGGCGCATTCCCGCGGCCAACGACATGGCGACGTCGGAGAGCGCGTCGCCGACGTACCAGGTGTCGGCGGCATCCACGCGCAGCTGCTTCAACGCGAGCAGCGCGGAGTCGGGGGCGGGCTTGCCGTGAGGCACCTCGTCGGTGCCGACCAGCACATCGACGAGGTCGCGGATGCCCATCGCGACCAGCAGGTGATCGGCCTCAGCGTGCCGCTTGGCGGTGACGACGCCGACGGCGAGGCCGGCCTCGCGCAGCCGCCGCAGGAGTGCGCGGGCGCCGGGCAGGAGCAGCGTCTCGCCGTGCACGTCGACCGCGCCGCGCCACCGGGCGCGGTAGGCGTCGATGATCTCCGCGATGCGCGGGTCGTCGGCGGGGCGTTCCGCGAGCTCGGCCAGCGCCACCTCCAACGGCCGCCCGATGTAGGGCACCACGTCCTCCGGCCGCACCAGCGTGCCGAAGCTGGTGATGGTCTCGGCGATGTGGTGGGCGATGACGGGGACGGTGTCGGCGAGCGTCCCGTCGAGGTCGAAGACGACTGCGGGCTTCATGCCCTCCACCCTAACGGCCCCCACTGCAAAAGGGCCGCCCCGCGGGTGCGGGACGGCCCTCTTGGCTCAGTTTATTGGTTTCGACACGGGCGCTCCTGCGTCGCGGCCCGGCTCAACCAGCGGGTATCAACGGTTCCCGTCAAGGAGCGGTTGGGATCAGCCGGGGATGACGTCGCCCGACGGCCACGTCGTCTTGATGAACTCGGCAACCTCGGGGGAGTGCAGCAGCTCCTCGAGCTTCGCGACGCCGGGGTTGGTGTTGTCGGTGCGCCACACCAGGATGTTGGCGTACGGGTTGCCCTCGACGGTCTCGCGCGCGATCGCGTCGTTGGTGTTCAGGCCGGCCGAGAGGATGAAGTTCGAGTTGACCACCGCGGCGTCGACCTTCGGGTCCTCGACCAGCTGCACGATCACCTCGGGCTGGTTCTCCTCGAAGGTCAGGCCCTTCGGGTTCTGCTCGTCGGTCAGGGTGAGCACGGTCGAGTCGTCGGCGACGCCGCTCAGCAGGCCGGCGCTCTCAAGCAGCTTCAGGCCGCGGTTCTGGTTGGACACGTCGTTGGTGATGGCGATCACGCCGCCGTCCGGCACGTCCGCCGCGGTGGCGTGCTTGGAGGAGAACAGCGACAGCGGCTCGATGTGGACGCCCGCGCCGTGCTCGAACTGGTAGCCCTTCGTCGCGATCTCCTCCTCGAGGTAGGGGAGGTGCTGGAAGTAGTTGGCGTCGATGTCGCCGCCGGCCAGGGCCTCGTTGGGGAGCACGTAGTCGGTGAACTCGGTGACGTCGAGGCTGATCCCGGCATCGGCCGCGAGGTTGCTCTGGATGAACTCCAGGATCTGGGCGTGCGGCACCGGGCTGGCGCCGACCTTGACGGTGGTCACCTCCGCGGCGGTCTGGGTGGGGCTCGCTGCGGTCGTCTCGGTGGGGCTCGACGCCGGCTCGGCGGAGCCACCGCAAGCGGTGAGGGCGAAGGCGGCAGCCAACGAGGCGGCGATGGTGGGGATAATCTTTCGCATCCGGGATTTCTCCTTGTGCTCGGGGCCAACAACAAGTTGACCGATTATGGGGCCG
>DAONOU010000124.1:0-7516 GCA_035409265.1 Arachnia sp.
TGGCCTCTTCCATGCCATGGAAGCGCGCTACCAACTGCGCCATAGCCCCGGGTTGTGGTCCCACATCCTGGTTCCTTCGCCGCCTCGCGGCGACTCGAAGAACTCTAGCGCATCCCTGGCCCGGTTGAAAAATCGGGGCTGACAAGGAGTTTCGCATACCACCAACGCGGGGTCGTGCGGTCGACGGGGTCGCGAGCAGCCGAGGAGGAGCGGCCTCACCCATCGCCGGACGACCGACCAGGGCGGCTACTTGTCGTAGTGCTTCGCCAGCTCGCGGGCCAGGGCCGCGACGCCGAAGACGTCCTTGGACTTCGCCGTCGAGAACACCGGCACGCCCTCGGCCTGCAGGGCCTCCGCCGTCGGCTCGTCCCACGCGAGGACCGCGACGTGGTCCCGGTGACCCAGCAGGTGCGCGTAGGCGTGGGCCAGCGACGGCTGGCTCAGCAGGACCGCGTCCCAGACGCCCTCGTCCCACTTCTCCCTGAGCTCGGGGTCGAGCTTCTCGACGTCGGCCATCGTGTAGATCTCGCACCGGTCGACGGTGTAGCCCTTCGCCCGCAGACCGTCCTCCAGCTTGGTGGACAGCTGGTCGGGGCCGACGACCACGACCCGCACGTCGCCGTCGGCCTGCGGGAACTCGTCGACCAGGCGCAGCGAGCTGGCGGTGCCGTCGGGGCAGAGCTGCACGGCGTAGCCGGACTCCTCCACGATCTGCTGCGTGATCGATCCCATCGCGGCGATCTTCGCGTCGGCGGGGATGTCCCAGCCGCGCTCCCGGAGCGCCCACATGGTCTGGCCCGAGGGGATGACCACCCAGTCGGCCCCGGGCATGATGTTGTCGGCCGCGATCAGGCGCCCCTCCTGGAGGGTCACGCAGTCGACGCGCAGCCCGTTCTGGCGCATGGTCTGCGACAGCTGGCCCTCGAGCCGCGGCAGCAGGACGCGGATGCGGTCGTCGTCGTTCCCCCACTCGATGAACATGGACTCGTCGTCGTGGTGCTCGGTGAGGTCGATCGAGGCCAGGATCTCGGGCGTGAAGAAGCGCTCGGCGCGGCGCTGCAGCAGCGCCTTCGCGACGTTGTGGCCGGTGCGCTGAGCGTGCAGGTGGGAGGTGGGCAGGCCGATCTCCAGGACGACGCGCTTCGTGCCGTCGACCGAGTACACGCCGGCCTTCAGGCCCAGGATGCCGCGGCGCGAGGCCAGCGCCCCGACCGGCGCGACGTAGGTGGTGTCGAGCCCGGTCAGCACCGCGCGCTCGGCCTCGACGCAGATGCGGGTCTCGATGTCGTCAAGCTCGGCCAGCGCGGCGCCGACCTCGGCGTCGTCGGCCCGCGAGTCCAGAGCGAGCGCGCCCTGGCCCGGCGCGGGCAGGATGGGCAGATACTCGGCGATGTGGTCCTCCAGACCCAGCGCCTTCAGCGTCACCGCCGACAGGACGACGGCGTCGAGGTCACCCGGCTCGACGCGGCGCAGCCGCTCCTCCACCGAGCCGCCGACCTCGATGAAGGTCAGGTCGGGACGCAGCGCCCGCAACTGGGCCATGCGGCGCAGCGACGTCACGCCCACTCGCGACTTCCGCGGCAGCGCCGCCAGCGGCAGGCCGGAGAGCGTCGCGAGCGCATCGCGGTGGTCGCCGCGCTTCAGGATGGCGCGGATGGCGAGGTCCTCGGCGACCTCGTCCAGCGGGATGTCCTTCATGGAGTGCACGACGACGTCACACGCCCCCGCGCGCAGGGCCTCGCGCAGCTCGCGGGTGGAGGTGCCGATCGCCGGGCCGCTGCCCGGCATCTGGCTGCTGTCGCCGGAGGTCGTCGCGACGCGGATGATCTCCACCTCGTGCCCGGCCTTGCGCAGGAGCTCTGCCACCTGCTCGGAGCGCGCCAGCGCCAATGCCGATCCCCGCGTGCCCAGTCGAAGCCTCACCCTTGATCCTCCCTCGAAAGTCTGCGGCCTAGTCTCTCACGAATGCGCGGCCGCCCGTGCGGCCCGCGGAAGAGCCGAGAAGACGCGCTCCATCGCCGCGTCGTCGTGCGCCGCCGAGAGGAACCAGGCCTCGAACGCCGACGGCGGCAGCGCCACCCCGCCCTCCAGCATGGCGTGGAAGAAGCGGCCGAACGCCGCCTGATCCTGCGCCTTGGCGGCCTCGTAGTCGGCCACCTCGCCGTCGCGGAAGAACACGGAGAACAGGCTGCCCGCGCTCTGGATGACGTGCGGCACCGACTCCCGCAGCAGAGCCTCCCCGACGGCGGACCGCAACTCGGCGGACCGGTGGTCGACCAGCTCGTAGACCGCGTCGTCGGCGAGCCGGAGCGTCGCGAGGCCTGCGGCGGTGGCCAGCGGGTTCCCCGAGAGGGTTCCCGCCTGGTACACCGGGCCGACGGGGGCGAGCAGCTGCATCAGCTCCGCGCGACCGCCCAGCGCCGCGAGCGGCATGCCACCCCCGACGACCTTGCCGAAGGTCACGATGTCGGGCGCGTACCCGCCCTCGAGGCCCAGCCAGCCGCCGGGGCCGACGCGGAAGCCGGTCAGCACCTCGTCGAGGACGAGCAGCGCGCCGTGGCGCGAGGTGATGTCGCGCAGCGCGGCGTTGAAGCCAGGCGCGGGCGGCACGACGCCCATGTTGGCGGGCGCCGCCTCGGTGATGACGGCGGCGATCCGGCCGCCCACCTCGTCGAACACGCGCTCGACCGCCGCCAGGTCGTTGTAGTCGACGACGACGGTGTCGGCGGCCGCCGCGGCCGTGACGCCCGCCGATCCCGGGAGGCCCTGCGTCGCGACGCCGGAGCCTGCGGCGGCGAGCAGGGCGTCGGAATGCCCGTGGTAGCAGCCGGCGAACTTCACGATGACGTCGCGGCCGGTGGCGCCGCGCGCCAGCCGCACGGCCGTCATGGTGGCCTCGGTGCCGGTGGAGACGAAGCGCACCTGTTCCGCCACCGGGACGCGGGCGCGGATGGCCTCGGCGAGCTCGACCTCCGCCGCCGTCGGCGCACCGAACGACAGCCCGCGGCCGGCGGCCTCGCGGACCGCGGCCACCACCTCGGGGTGCGCGTGCCCCAGCAGGGCCGGCCCCCAGGAGCACACCAGGTCGACGAACGCGTCGCCGTTGGCGTCGACGACGTACGGCCCGCTGGCCTCGGCGATGAACAGCGGCGTGCCGCCCACGGACCCGAACGCGCGCACCGGCGACGACACCCCGCCCGGGATGACGGCGCGCGCCCGCTCGAACAGCACCTCGTCCTGGTTCACCTGCACCACGTGGCCATCTCCTTCGCCCAGTAGGTCAACACGATGTCGGCGCCGGCGCGCACGATGGCGGTCACCGACTCCTGGGCCGCGGCCCGCAGATCGATCCAGCCCCGCTCGGCCGCCGCGCAGATCATCGCGTACTCCCCCGACACCTGGTAGGCCGCGACCGGCACGTCCGAGACGGCGGCGACATCGGCCAGCACGTCCAGATAGGAGCCGGCGGGCTTGACCATGACCATGTCGGCGCCCTCGGCGAGGTCGAGCTCGGCCTCGCGCAGGCCCTCGCGGCGGTTCGCCGGATCCTGCTGGTAGGTGCGACGGTCGCCGTCGAGCGAGCTGGCGACGGCCTCGCGGAACGGGCCGTAGAACGCCGAGGCGTACTTCGCGGCGTAGGCGAGGACGGCGACGTCCTCGAGGCCCTCGCCGTCGAGGCCCGCGCGGATGGCCTCGACCTGGCCGTCCATCATCCCCGACGGGGCGACGACGTGCGCGCCGGCCCGCGCCTGCGCGACGGCCATCGACACATAGGCGGCGAGGGTGGCGTCGTTGTCGACGCGGCCGTCGGCGCTCAGGAAGCCGCAGTGGCCGTGACTGGTGAACTCGTCGAGGCAGGTGTCGGCCATGAGGACGGTGTCGTCGCCGACGGCGTCGCGCACGGCGGCTAGCCCGCGCTGCAGGATGCCGTCCTCGGCCCAGCCCTGCGTGCCGCGCTCGTCCTTGGCGTCGTCGTCGGGCACCCCGAACAGCATCAGCCCGCCGACGCCCGCGGCGACGGCCTCCTCGGCGGCCGCACGCAGCGAGTCGAGGTCGTGGCGGACCACGCCGGGCATGGACGAGATGTCGCCGCGGCGCTCGGCGACGAACATCGGCAGCACCAGCTGCGACGGCCGCACCTCGACCTCGCGGACGAGCCGCCGCATGGCGGGGGTGGTGCGCAACCTTCTGGGGCGGATGTGGATCATGACTCTCCCAACGAGGCGATGGCTTCGACGACGCCCGCGGCGTCCTGCGTGGCGGCGACGGCGTGCGGTGGGGCGCCCAGCTCGCGCAGGGCCGCGGCGGACGGCTCGCCGAACGCGACGACGCGGATCCCGGCGCGGTACCCCAGCAGCTCGCCGACGGCGCGGCCGACGGACCCGGAGGTGACGACCACGACGTCGAAGTGGCCGCCGCGCCACTCCTCGCCGAGGCGCTGCGGCAGCTCCCGCAGGGGGACGACGGTGTAGACGGGAAGCACCTCCACGTCCCATCCCTTGGCCGAGAGGCCGTGCGCGAGGGTCGGCCTGGCGAGCGCGGAGCCGGGCGCGACGACCCGGCCGGAGCCGCGGGGGAAGACGGAGACGAGGGCCGCCGCGCTGGCCTCGCCCTCGGGGACGAGGTCGACGCGGATGCCGCGCCGGGTGGCAGCCGCCGCGGTGGCCGCGCCGACGGCCGCCACGCGGGCCGTCTCGGGGATGGCGAGGCCCAGCTGGTCGAGCGCGTCGAGGGTCGTCGCCGAGGTGAGCGTCACCCAGTCGGCGCCGTCGAGTCCGCGGCCGGGGTGCAGGAGCACCCTGCGCTGCACCGGGTGCGCGACGACCTCGGCCCCGGCGGCGCGGATGCCCTCGGCGAGCGGTCCCTCGGCGCGCGGCAGCAGCACGCGGACGCCCGCGAGGCTGCGTGCTCCGCCCCAGAGCGAGGTGTCGTCGTGGAGTTCCTCCAGCCGGGAGTCCCGGGTGGCGTCGAGGGCGGCGACGTCGGCCGCTCCTGCCGCCAGGAGATCGGCGACGAGCAGATCGGCGGCGTCGCCCGCCAGGGGACGCTGCGCGCGGGCCGCCGCGGCGCCGTCGAGGGAGAACACGCCGGCCTCCACCACGCCGCCGTGGGCCCAGGCCGCGATGGGGGCCGCGCAACCGCCGCCGAGCCCCGCGAGGACGGCCCGCTCGGCGTCGACCTCGGCGCGCGCGACGTCGTCGTCGATCCGGCCGAGGGCGTCGACGAGGTCCAGGCGGTCGGCCCGGCACTCGAGCGCGAGCGCTCCCTGGCCGGGGGCGGGCAGGATGTCGAGGAGGTCCGTGATGTGCGCGTCGAGGCCGAGCCTGCCGAGGCCCGCGGCGGCCAGCACGACGGCGTCGAGGTCGCCCTCGGCGACGCGCGCCAACCGGGTTCCGACGTTGCCCCGGATGTCGACGAAGGCCAGGTCCGGCCGCAGCGCGCGGAGCTGGGCGACCCGCCGCGGCGAGCCGGTGCCCACCGTCGCCCCCGCGGGCAGGTCGGCCAGCGTCAGGCCGTCGCGGGCGCAGAGGGCGTCGCGGGCGTCGGCGCGGGTGGGAACCGCGGCGATCGCCAGTCCGGGGACGGGCGCCGTCGGGAGGTCCTTCAGCGAGTGCACGGCCAGGTCGCAGCGGCCGTCGAGGACGGCGGTGCGCAGTTCCGCCGCGAAGACGCCGAGGGTGCCGAGGCTCGTCAGGGAGCCGCGCTCGACGTCGCCGCCGGTGCGGATGCGCACCAGTTCGACCTCGTGTCCGAGCGCCCGCAGCCGGTCGGCGACCAGCTCGGACTGGCCGACGGCGAGCGCGGAGCCGCGCGTGCCGAGCCGGAGCCTCATCCGAGCACCCGTTCGACGCCGAGGATCACGGGCGCGATGCCGTTGCCGTCGAGCCAGGCGCCGACGAGGTCGACGCCGACCCCCGCGGCGTTGCGGAGGAGGCGGTCGCGGGTGGAGGGGTCGATTCTGGCGGGCATCGCCGACCACTCTACCGAGGCGAACGCGGCCACCTGACCGGCCTCGATGGGGACGCCGGTGAGCAGCGAGGCGTCGGCGAGGGCCTGCGGGGCGGTGGGCTCGAGGTCGGCCGGGTAGGAGAGTCGCAGGATCTCGCGGCCCTCGGTCCGCGCCCACGGCCACTTGGCCGAATAGTGCGTGAGCGCCTTGGCCTTCAGCTCCGGCGCGGGCTCGGCGACGAGCACGCCGGAGCCGACCGGGTCGTCGGCCAGCTCGGGGGTCGTGACGGCGAGGACGGCGAAGCGGGCCGAGCGCACGGCCGGCGCCTCGATCTCGACGCCCACCTGCGCGAGGAGGCGCGCCGCCGCCGCGGCCGGGGTGGCGAGGACGACGCGGTCCGCTCGGAGCGTCTCACCGTCGGCGGCCGTGAGCGCGAACCCCTCGCCGTCGCGGGCCAGGGTCTCGACCGGGGCGCCGCAGCGCACGTCTCCCCCGGCGGCGCGGACCCGGCGCGCGATCTCCGCGATCAGGCGGAACATGCCTCCGACCGGCTGCTCGACGGTGGGGCCGTCCGCGCGCGTGGCCGCGACGGCGGCCAGCAGCGAGCCGCGCTCCCGGAGCGCGGCGATCAGGCCCGGCGCCACGGCCGACAGCGGGAGGCGGTCCGCGGGGGTCGCGTAGACGCCTCTGGTCACGGGCTCGACGAGCGTGCTGAGCGCCTCCTCGCCGAGGCGGGCCCGCACCAGCGCGCCCACCGTCGTGGCGTCCGCGCCGACCTCGGGGCCGAGCCCGGCCTCGCGGGCGACGGCCGCGCGCCCCTCGGGCGACAACGCGTCGAGGGCCGGGTCGTCGAGCGTGGCCGGGATGCCGACGACGCCCTCGGCCATGCGGTACGCGCCGGCGGGACGCCAGATGTGCGCGGCGCCGGACGGACCGGCCACCTCGACGCCGTACTCCTCGCACAGCGCGCGGCCGACCCCGCCGCGCACGGCGTAGGCCTCCGCCCCCGCATCGACGAGCACGCCCGCGAGCTCCCTCGGCGCGATCATCCCGCCGAGCCCGGGCTCCGCCTCGCGCAGCTGCACCTCGTGGCCCGCCTCCAGCAGCCGCAGGGCCGCCAGCGTGCCCGCGAGCCCGCCCCCCACGACGGCGACGCGGCTCACAGCGAGTGGACGAGGTCGACGAGGGCGGTGATCACGCCGGGGTCGGTCGTCGGGGGGACCCCGTGCCCCAGGTTGACCACGTGGGCGGGGGCCGCCCTCCCGCGCTCGACGACGTCGCGGGCCTGCGCCTCGAGCGGCGCCCACCCGGCGGACAGCAGCGCGGGGTCGATGTTGCCCTGCAGGGGCAGCCCCGGCAGGATCGCGGCGGCCTCGTCGAGCGGGGTCCGATAGTCGATGCCCATCGCCTCGACCCCGCAGGCGGCCATGTCGGGCAGCAGGTGGCGGGTGCCGGTGCCGAAGTGAATGCGCGGCACGCGGCCCTCGACGGCGGCCAGCGCCGTCGCCGAATGCGGCGCGACCCGAGCGAGGTAGTCGGCGCGGGTGAGCGACCCCGCCCAGGAGT
>DAONOU010000125.1:0-7512 GCA_035409265.1 Arachnia sp.
CCGAGGAGGACCGCGACTACTACCTGGAGCGGATCTACCCGGCGTTCGGCAACCTCGTCCCGCGCGACATCGCGTCCCGCCAGGCGAAGAACATGTGCGACGAGGGCCGCGGCGTCGGCCCCGCCATCACCGAGCGCGACGCCCAGGGCAACGAGCGGCAGATGCGCCGCGGCGTCTACCTGGACTTCTCCGACGCGATCAACCGCCTCGGGCAGAAGGCCGTGGAGAACAAGTACGGCAACCTGTTCGACATGTACGCGCAGATCACCGGCGAGAACCCGTACGAGGTGCCGATGCGCATCTACCCGGCGGTCCACTACACGATGGGCGGCCTGTGGGTCGACTACGACCTGCAGTCCTCGATCACCGGCCTGTACGTGACCGGAGAGGCCAACTTCTCCGACCACGGCGCCAACCGCCTCGGCGCCTCGGCGCTGATGCAGGGCCTTGCCGACGGGTACTTCGTGCTCCCGAACACGATCAACGACTACCTGGCCGACGCCCCGTTCGAGAAGCTGGCCGACGACCACCCCGCGGTGGCGGAGGCGCGCGAGTCGGCCCAGGGCCGCATCGACACGCTGCTGTCCATCCAGGGCACCCGCTCCGTCGACTCCTACCACAAGGAGCTCGGCGCGATCATGTGGGAGTACTGCGGCATGGAGCGCACCGAGGCCGGCCTGAAGAAGGCCATCGGGCTCATCCGCGACCTCAAGGCCGACTACTGGAAGAACGTGCGCGTCACCGGCGTGAACGAGGACTTCAACCAGGCCCTCGAGCGTGCGGGCCGCGTCGCCGACTTCTTCGAGCTCGGCGAGCTCATGTGCATCGACGCGCTGCACCGTCGCGAGTCCTGTGGCGGTCACTTCCGCGCGGAGTCGCAGACCGAGGACGGCGAGGCCCTGCGCCACGACGACGAGTTCCTCTACGTCGGCGCCTGGGAGTGGGGCGGCGAGGGCGGCAAGCCCGTGCTGCACCGTGAGCCCCTGGTCTACAAGGCAATCGAACTGAAGCAACGGAGTTACAAGTGAAGCTCAAGCTACGTATCTGGCGCCAGGCCGGCGCGAATGCCGCCGGCCGGATGGCCGAGTACGACATCGACGGCGTGTCGGAGGACATGTCGTTCCTGGAGATGCTCGACCTTCTCAACGAGAACCTCACCGCTCAGAACCAGGAGCCGGTTGCGTTCGATCACGACTGCCGCGAGGGCATCTGCGGCATGTGTGGCGTCGTCATCAACGGCGTCGCGCACGGTGGTTCCGCCACGACCACGTGCCAGCTGCACATGCGCTCCTTCGCCGACGGCGCGACGATCGACATTGAGCCGTGGCGCGCGGGCGCGTTCCCGGTGATCAAGGACCTCGTCGTCGACCGCACCGCCTTCGACCGGATCATCCAGGCCGGCGGCTTCATCTCGTCGAACACGGGCTCGGCGCCCGAGGCCCACTCGACCCCCGCCCCCAAGCGCGAGGCCGACATCGCCTTCGACAACGCCACCTGCATCGGCTGCGGCGCCTGCGTCGCGGCGTGCCCGAACAGCTCCGCCATGCTGTTCACGTCCGCGAAGATCACGCACCTGGCCATGCTCCCGCAGGGTCAGCCGGAGCGGTACCGGCGCGTGAAGTCGATGGTCGCCCAGCACGACGAGGAGGGCTTCGGCAACTGCACCAACATCGGCGAGTGCGCGGCCGTCTGCCCGAAGGGAATCCCGCTGGAGTCCATCGCCCAGCTGAACCGCGACCTCATCGCGGCGATGTTCAAGCGCGACGGCAAGTAACACACCCCGACGGCGCGGCCCCCGGATTTCCCGGGGGTCGCGCCGTCTGGCATAATTACTCCTCGCTGCCCGGTCCCGGGCGGCCCCAATTCACGCAGCTCCTGCCACGGGGGGAACGTCTGCGCCGGCTTGGGAGAAACGCACACCCGCGGTGACCTGTGGCACTGACGGAGAGGGCAGAGACATGACCCATCAGTTGATCAAGGACATCAACAAGGCCGCGCTGCGCGACGACATCCCGGACTTCCGCGCCGGCGATTCCGTCAAGGTGCACGTGCGCGTCATCGAGGGCACGCGCTCGCGTGTCCAGGTGTTCGCGGGCGTCGTCATCGCGCGCAACGCCAGCGATGTGCAGGAGGCCTTCACGGTCCGCAAGGTGAGCTTCGGCGTCGGCGTCGAGCGCACCTTCCCGCTGAACTCCCCGATCATCGAGAAGATCGAGGTCGAGCGTCGTGGCGACGTTCGCCGCGCCAAGCTGTACTACCTCCGGGGTCTGCGCGGCAAGGCCGCCAAGATCAAGGAGAAGCGCTGACGCAGATGACCGAGCCATCAGAGCGCGCGGAGTCGCAGCCGACGCCGCCGAGTCTCGGTCGCCGCATCCTCGGGTGGGTGACCGAGAGCGTCCTGGTGATCGTCGGCGCCGTCGTCATCGCGACGCTGATCCGCACCTTCCTCGGCCAGATGTTCATCATCCCGTCGTCGTCCATGGAGCACACGCTCGAGATCGACGACCGCGTCCTCGTGGCCAAGTTCGGGGGCTTTCAGCGCGGCGACGTCGTGGTGTTCGAGGATCCGGGCAACTGGCTGGATCCGGACCCGAAGGAACGCAACGCCGTGCAGCAGGCGCTTGAGTTCGTGGGCATCCTGCCCAACTCCGGCACGGAGCACCTCATCAAGCGCGTGATCGGCATGCCGGGGGACCACGTCCGTACCACCGATGACTTCCGGATCGAGGTCAACGGACACGTCTTGGACGAGACGCCGTACCTCTACGCCGACGACGGCGTGCAGGTGGCCGCGGCCACCGTGCCGTTCGACATCGTGGTGCCGAAGGACCGCATCTTCGTGCTGGGCGACCATCGCAACGCGTCCAACGACTCCCGCTGCCGGCTCGGCGACGTCTCGCAGAACCCGGGGATGAGCGCGTTCGTCCCCATCGACCACGTCGTGGGCGCCTCGGTGGCCGTCGTCGCGCCGCTGACCAGGTTGGCGACGTTCCAGCTGCCGCCCACCTACGCCGAGGTTCCCGCGCCCAACGAGGCGCCGGAGAAGCCGATCTTGAACCACGTCGAGCCCGGCTGCTGATGATCCGCCTGGGACGGGGCGCCTACAGCTACGAGCGCGCCGTGGCGCGCGCGGGCCTGGGCCCCGTCGCGGGCGCGGACGAGGCGGGGCGCGGTGCCTGCGCCGGCCCGTTGGTCGCCGCTGCGGCGATCCTCGACCCTGCACGGCCGATTCAGGGGCTCGACGACTCGAAGGCGCTCACCGCGGCCGCCAGGGACCGGATGTACGACGTGATCCTCGCCGAGGCCGTCGCGGTCGCGTGGGCCGTCGTCGAGCCCGGCGAGTGCGACGCGCTGGGCATGCACCAGGCGGACCTGCACGGCCTGCGCCGCGCCGTCGGCCGCCTCGACGTCGCCGCCAACTTCGTGATCACCGACGGCTTCCCCGTCGACGGGCTCGGCGTCCCCGGGGTGGCGATGTGGAAGGGCGACAAGGTGGCCGCCTGCGTGAGCGCGGCGTCGATCGTCGCGAAGGTCACGAGGGACCGGATCATGATCGGCCACGACGCCGAATACCCGCAGTACGGGTTCGCCATCCACAAGGGCTACTGCACCTCCGCGCACCAGGCCGCGCTGGACGAGCACGGCCCGTCACCCATCCACAGGTGGTGCTTCGACAATGTGGTGCGAAGCGCCGGTGGTGTGTCGCTGGGGCGCCCCACTAGACTGAGCAGATCATGAGCGCCGAAGACCTGGAACAGTACGAGAGCAAGCTGGAGCTTGACCTCTACCGCGAGTACAAGGACGTCGTCGGAATCTTCACCTACGCGGTGGAGACCGAGCGCCGGTTCTACCTCTGCAACGCGGTCGACCTGAAGGTGCGCACCGAGGGTGGCGACGTCTACTACGAGGTCTCCATGGGCGACGCCTGGGTGTGGGACATGTACCGCCCGGCGCGGTTCGTGAAGTCGGCGAAGGTGCTGACCTTCCGCGACGTCTCGATCGAGGAGATCGTGCACTCGGACCTCCAGGTTCCGGACGGAAATCGCCCCGCCAGCTGAACCAGCGCGCTGGTTGAGCCGCCGCGTGAGCGCCAGCGAACCGGCGTGTGATCGCGCTTCGCGCTGCAACGCCTTCCTCGGCCTCGGCAATCGAGCAAGCTCGATTGCTCTCGCCCTTCGTCGGCGTCGAAACCAATGAGCTGTGGATAAGCGGTAAACCCGCACCCACTTTTGCCACTACACCTCGTGGAGGTGGTGGCCATGGAGAGCACCCGGATGGCGTTCGGGCGCCGCGGCGAGGACCGCGCGGCGGAGTACATCGAGAACCTGGGCTGGCAGGTGCTGGCCCGCAACTGGCGGTGCCGCGAGGGTGAGGCGGACATCGTCGCCTACGACCCTTCCGCCGACGCCCTGGTGGTCGTGGAGGTGAAGAGCCGGTCCAGCACGGAGTTCGGCTCGCCGCTCGAGGCCATCACCTACGCGAAGGTGCGGACGCTGCGGCACCTCGCCGCGATCTTCGCGCGGCAGTCGGGTGTGTCGGCGCGCCGGCTCCGGGTGGACGCCGTCGGCATCCTCTGGCGGCCCGGCGAGGAGCCCGAGTTGGTTCATGCCCGCGGGATCGAGGAGTAGTGCGGGCGTCGGCGTGGTCGGTGGCGCTGTCCGGCATCGACGGGGTCCCGGTCGAGGTGGAGGCCGCGAAGGGCGGCGGCCTGCCGCGCACGCAGCTGGTCGGGCTGCCCGACAAGTCGCTGTCGGAGGCCAAGGATCGGGTGAAGGCGGCTGTGGTTGCCAGCGAGCTGCCGTGGCCTCCGCAGCTGGTGACCATCAACCTGTCGCCGGCCAGCCTGCCGAAGATGGGTTCTCACTACGACGTGGCGATCGCGGCCGCCGTCATGGCGGCGGAGGGCGGGATCCGGCGCGGGTTGCTGGACTCGACGGTGCTGCTGGGGGAGCTCAGCCTCGACGGCCGTGTGCGCAAGGTCCGCGGAGTGCTGCCTGCGATGCTGGCCGCGGCGCGGGCGGGCTTCGAGCGCGCCATCGTGCCGGCGGGACAGCAGGCGGAGGCGGGCCTGGTGCCGGGGCTGACGGTGTGGGGAGCGGGCCGCCTGGAGGAGGTGGCCGCGCTGCTGAACGGCAGGCAGGTCGAGGACCCTGTCGAGGCGGCGGACGCGTCGTCGCCGCTGATCGAGGCCGAAGACCAGTACGCCCCGGATCTGGCCGACGTCATGGGCCACGAGGACGGGAAGTTCGCGTTGGAGGTGGCCGCTGCGGGTCGCCATCATCTCTCGATCCGCGGGGCGCCTGGCACAGGAAAAACGCTACTCGCGTCGCGGCTGCCGTCCATCCTCCCGGACCTGACGGTGGAGGAGTCCATCGAGGTATCGGCGGTGCACTCGCTGGCCGGACACGCGTTGAATGGACTTATCACGCGTCCGCCCTTCGCCGACCCGCACCACTCGGTCACGCCGGTCGCGCTGGTGGGCGGAGGCTCGGGCGAGATCCGGCCGGGAGCCATCTCGCTCGCGCACCGCGGGGTCCTGTTCTTGGACGAATGCCCCGACTTCGGGGGAAAGCTGGACGCCCTGCGCACTCCTCTGGAGAACGGCTGGATCACGGTCAGCAGGGCGCGGGCGACGGCGCGGTTCCCCGCGCGGTTCCAGCTGGTGCTCGCCTCCAACCCGTGCGCGTGCGGCTACCACGGCGTGGCCGGCGCGGAGTGCCGGTGCGACCCCATTCGCGTGCGCAGGTATCAGGAGCGGATCAGCGGCCCCATCCTCGACAGGGTGGACATTCGTCACCACATGGCGGGCGTGAACCGCGTGCTGCTGGACGTCGACCAGCCGCGTCCGGAGCCCAGCTCCGCGGTGCTGGCGCGAGTGATGGAGGCAAGGGATCGTCAGGTCCGGCGGCTCCGGGACACGCCGTGGACCACGAACGGGGAGGTGCCGGGGCCGCACCTGCGTCAGCAACTGCCGCTGCCAGCCGACCTCGGGATGCTGAACGGAGCCCTCCAGCGTGGACAGCTCAGCCTGCGCGGTGTCGACAAGGTGTTGAAGGTGGCGTGGACCATCGCGGACATGTCAGGGATCGATCGGCCCGGCGAGCGCGAGGTCCGGGCGGCGCTGCACCTTCGCCAGGGCGAGACGAGGAGCGCGGCATGAGCGCGGGGGAGCGGAGGACGCGGATGGGGCTGTGCGCGCTCATGACCTGGGCCTCGCCGCTGCTGGGCCGCACGCTCGCCGAGTTCGGCGCTGAGGCGCTCTGGGCGGGCCTGTTGGCCGACGGCGAGGAGTCCACCTTCGGGCGGCGCGCGGCGGCGATCGACCTCGGCGAGCTGGAGCGGGCCACCGCGGCCTGTGGGGCGCGGTTCCTCATCCCTGGCGACGACGAGTGGCCCGCGAGCCTCGGCTCGCTCGCGCCGGTAGAGGTCGGAGGAATGGGAGGTGAGCCCGCGGGCCTCTGGGCGCTGGGCGGGCCTCTCGAGGGGCTCTCGGGGGCGGTCGCGGTCGTCGGCGCCCGGGCCTGCACGAGGTACGGGGAGCAGGCCGCCGCGACGCTGTCGGCGGATCTCGCCGTCGAGGGGCGGTGCATCATCTCGGGCTTGGCCTACGGGATCGACGCCGCTGCCCATCGGGGGGCCCTCGGCGTCGGCGGGCGCACCGTCGCGGTGTTGGCCGGCGGCGTGGACGATCCGTATCCGACGGCGAACCGCCGGCTTGCGGAGGCCGTCGTCCGCGCCGGGTGCGTGCTGTCCGAGACGCCGCCCGGGGTGCGGCCCACGAAGCAGGCGTTCCTGGCGAGGAACCGCCTGATCGCCGCGCTGTCGGAGGCTGTCGTCGTGGTGGAGGCGGCGTCGCGCTCCGGCGCGAAGAACACGGCGTCCTGGGCCGGCGAACTCGCCCGCCCGGTGCTGGCCGTCCCCGGCCCCATCACGTCGTCGCTCTCGGCCACGCCGCACCGGCTCGTCCGCGACGGGGAGGCTGTCCTCGTCACCTCGGCCGCGGAGGTCGCGCAGGCGGTCGCGCCCCTGGATCCGCTGCGCGAACCCGAAGGGAGGGGCGAGCGCCGCCCGATCGACTCCCTTCAGCCCGCGCTCCTGGAGATCCGCGAGGCGGTTGCGCCCCGGGAGTCGGTGACCCCGGCGGAGTTGGCCCGCAGGACGGGCCAGTCGGTGCTGGACGTGCTTGCGAACGCGCACGCCCTCGTCGACGGCGGCTGGTTGGACCTTGCCGACGACGGTCTGTTCAGCCTCCCCCGGCGCCGTCGGCCGAAGGAGGTGACCATGACTAGCGCCAGTTGACCTGTCGGCCCAGCGTGCCGCTGAGCTCGTCGGCCGCCTCGTCCGAGGAATAGTGGGCGAGCGTCGACTGCATCGAGATGATGCGCTCGGCGATCCCCAGCCGCTCCGCGGCAGATGCGTTCGTGGGCTCGCCCAGGAACTTCTTCATCGACCCGACCGTGCGCTCCGCGTGCAGCGCCATCGACGCGGCCTGAGCCCTCAGCCGGTCGCGGT
>DAONOU010000126.1:0-7488 GCA_035409265.1 Arachnia sp.
CAGCCAGCCGACCAGCCACCTGCCCAGCCCCGTCCGCTCCCCATGGTCCGGCCTCGTCATCGGATGCCCCCTCTCGCCGCGGGCCGACTCGCCATCGACCGGCGCGCCTTCTTCGCCCGAGGCTACGACGACCTCAGCAGGCAGGGCGTCGTCCCTGCGTCCCTCCCCCATCGCGCCGCGGTCTTCGACGCGCGCGGTTGGGCACCGCCGCGCGAGGGAGGCCGTCGTGCGTGAGGGAGAACCCGATCACCCCGTGGGCCTGGAGCGACCTGGCTACGTCGTGCGGTCGACGAGGTCGGCGCAGACGCGGAGCAGCGCGTCCTTCGCGTCGCCGTCGGGCAGCGGAGCGAGGTGGGCTCGGGCGATCGCGGCGTGGCGCTCCACCTCCGCCCTCGTGCGGGCGAGGACCGGGTGCGCGCGGAGGCCCGCGAGGGCGGCGGCGAGGGCCTCGTCGGAGCTGAGGTCGCCGTCGATCAGGGCGAGAAGCTCGGCGTCGTCGGGGTTGTTCTCGGCGCGCAGCATGAGCACAGGCAGCGTGGGGACGCCCTCGCGGAGGTCCGTTCCGGGGGTCTTGCCGGTCTTGTCCGAGGTGATGTCGATGAGGTCGTCGGACAGCTGGAAGACCAGGCCGACCTCCTCGCCGAACGCGGCGAGGGCGTCGAGGACCTCCGGCGTGGCGCCTGCGACCATGCCGCCGAAGCGGGCCGAGGCGGCGATCAGCGAGCCGGTCTTGTCCGCGATCACCTGGATATAGTGCGCGAGCGGGTCGTCGCCCTCCCCCGGGCCCTTCGTCTCGGCGATCTGCCCCTGCACCAGGCGCGAGAAGGTCTCCGCCTGGAGCGAGACGTACTCGACGCCCAACTCGGCGACGGTGAGGGACGCGCGCGCGAAGAGGAAGTCGCCGACGAGGATGGCGACGGAGTTGCCCATCAACCTGTTGGCCGACGGGGCGCCGCGGCGCAGGTCCGCGTCGTCCATGACGTCGTCGTGGTAGAGGCTCGCGACGTGGGTGAGCTCCATCACCATCGCGGCCCGCATCACGTCGTCGACGTCCGCCTCACCACCGAACTGCGCGGCGAGGAACACCAGCAGCGGGCGGAATCGCTTGCCGCCTGCGTTGATGATGTGCCGAGCCGCCTCGGTCACGAACGGGGAAGAGGCGACGGCGACGTCGACCAGGCGCTCCTCGAACTGGTCGAGGAGCGTGGTCAACGTCTCGTCGAGCGGGGCTGCCGCCACGGCGCAACTCCTAGGGTTAGCGGATGAACTGGGCCGCGCTACCGAACAGCTCGAGCAGGCCGCCCGGGATGAGGCCGAGGACCAGCGTAGCCACCGCGGCGATGATCAGCACGCTCCAGGTCCACAGCGACGGCGTCTCCACCGTGCCGACGACCTCCGGGTCCTCCTCGCGGAACCACATCACCACGATGACCTTCAGGTAGAAGACGGCCGCGATGACGCTCATGACGACGGCGACGAGCACCAGCCAGCCGTAGCCGCCCGCCCATGCCGCGGCGAAGACGGCGAGCTTGCCGATGAATCCGGCGGTCAGCGGGATGCCCGCGAAGCTGAGCATGAACAGCGTCATGATCAGCGCGATGACGGGGTTGCGCTTGCCGAGCCCCTTCCAGGCGTCCAGCGAGTTCGCCTCGCCGCCCGAGCGCCGCACCATCGTGACGATGGCGAACGCGCCGAGGGTGGCGATGCCGTAGGTCAGCAGGTAGAACGCGATGGCGCTCACCGACGACACCCGGACGTCCGTGCCCGCCGCGACCGCGCCGACGACGCCGACGAGGATGAACCCCGCGTGCGCGATGGACGAGTAGGCGAGGAGGCGCTTGATGTCGTTCTGCGCGATGGCGACGACGGAGCCGAGCGCCATCGACGCGATGGCGACGACGGCGAACACCAGCTGCCAGGTCCACGCCGCGCCGCCGAGGCCCACATAGAACACGCGCAGCAGGGCGGCGACGGCCGCGGTCTTCGTGGCGATCGCCATGAAGCCGGTGACCGGCGTCGGGGCGCCCATGTAGACGTCGGGCGTCCAGGCGTGGAACGGCACGGCGCCGATCTTGAAGAGCAGGCCGACCGAGACCATGACGAGGCCGCCCAGCAGCAGACCCTTCGCGCCGGCGTCGGCCGTGATGGCCGCGTCGAGCTGCGCGAGGCCCATGCCCCCGGCGTAGCCGTAGAGCAGCGCGATGCCGTAGAGCATGATGGCCGAGGCCAGCGAGCCGAGCAGGAAGTACTTGAGCGCCGCCTCCTGGCTGAGCAGGCGACGACGGCGCGCCATCGCGGTCAACAGGTACAGCGGCAGCGAGAGGATCTCGACGGCCACGAACAGCACCAGCAGGTTGTTGGCGGCGACGAACAGCATCATGCCGAAGATCGCGAACACCAGCAGCGGGAAGATCTCCGTGTGCTCGCGGCGCAGGCGCTCGGCCTCGCGCTCGAGCGGCGAGCCCGGCACCGTGGAGGCCGACGCGGCGAAGGCCGAGTGGCCGCCGCCGAGCTGCCGCTCCGCGAAGAGCGCCATGCCGCCGAGGCCGACGACCAGGAGGAGGCTCCAGAACACGTAGGTCGGGCCGTCGAGCGCCAGGAGGCCCTCGGCGGTCAGCCGGACCTCGCCCTTGACCCAGTCCAGGATGGTCAGGCCGAGCGCGACGATGAGGCCGACGGCGGTGAGCGCGGTCTGCGCGAGGTACCGCCATCCGCGGGGGACGACGCCCTCCAGCACGATGCCGACGCAGCCGACGCCCAGCAGGACGATGAGCGGCGACAGCAGCGCCCACTCGATCGTCGCCGTGGGAAGTTCCAACAAGGTGCTCATCGGTTGCCTTCCTGAACCTGCGGAGCGGGATCGACCGCGCCGACGATCGACATCACCTGGGTTGCCGCCTGGTCGGCGACGGCCTGCACCGGCTTCGGGAAGAAGCCGAAGACGATCAGGAGGATGAGGAGCGGGGCGATGACGGCCTTCTCGCGCGACGTCAGGTCTGTGGTGACGTGGGTGGAGACCTGCTCCGTGACCGGGCCGGTCATGGTGCGCAGGTACATGCGCATCACGTAGACGGCCGCCAGCACGGTGCCGAGCGTGATGATCGCGGTGTGGACCGGGTAGCGGCCCCACGCGCCCGCCATGACCAGGAACTCGGAGACGAAGCTGCCCATGCCGGGCAGCGCCAGCGCGGTGAGGCCGGAGGTCAGCAGGACGCCTGCGAGAACCGGGGCCACCTTCTGCACGCCGCCGTAGGCGTCGATGTCGGCGGAGCCGCGGCGACGGATCATGAACCCGACGACGAGGAACATGGCCGCCGTCGAGAGTCCGTGGTTCAGCATGTAGAAGATGGAGCCGCTGAGCGACTGCGTGGTCAGCGCGAAGATGCCGAACACCATGAAGCCGAAGTGGCTGATCGAGGTGTAGGACACCAGGCGCAGGAGGTCGCGGGCGTTGATCGCCATCAGCGCGCCGTAGAGCACCGAGACGATGGCCCAGACCAGGATGAACGGGGTCGCCCAGGCGCTGGCCTCGGGGAAGACGGCGAGGCAGATCTTGATCATGCCGAAGGTGCCGATCTTGTCGAGGATGCCGACGAGCAGCGTGGAGGTGCCCGGGGTCGACTGCTCGGCGGCGTCGGGGAGCCACGTGTGCAGGCCGGCCATGGGCGCCTTCACCGCGAACGCGAAGAAGAACCCGACGAACAGCCAGCGGCCGATGCCCTGCGCCATCTCGACGCCCTGCAGGTCGCTCAGCAGGAAGCTGGGGCCGCCCTGCGCGGCGGTGACCGCGTAGAGGCCCGCGACCGCGACCAGCATGACGAGGCCGCCGGCGAGCGAGTAGATCAGGAACTTGATGGCGGCCGCGCGGCGCTTCGGGCCGCCGTAGCCGGCGATCAGGAAGTACGTCGGGATCAGCGTCGCCTCGAAGGCGACGTAGAACAGCAGCACGTCGGAGGCCATGAACACGAACAGCGCGAATCCCTGGAGGAGCAGCGCGAGCGCGAAGAACACCGAGGATCCCCAGCGAGCCGTCTCCGCGTCGCCGACGTGCCACTCGGCGAGCAGCACGACCGGCACCAGGATCACGGTCATCAGGACGAGGATGGCGCCCATGCCGTCGAGGTCGAGCGCGTAGTGCGCGCCGACGGCGGGGATCCACGAGACCTTCTGCGCGAGGACCGCGCCCTGCGTGTGCAGGACGAAGGCGAGGACGCCGAGCACCGCGGTGGTGAGCGCGATCCCGTAGCCGACGAGCTTGGCGACGTGTCCCTTCAGGAAGAACACCACCACCGCGCCGAGGATCGGCACGAGGGCCAGGATGGTCAGAAGCATTGACATTGTTGTTTCCTACTCCTTAGCCCAGCTGCCCGAGCAACGCGACGAGGGCGAGGACGATCACGCCGGCCCCGAGGATGAGGCCGTAGCTGCGCACGTTGCCGTTCTGTGCCTTGCGCAACCACTCCCCCAGCCCGGAGGCCGCGGTGGCGGAGCCCATCGCGACGCCGTCGACGGCGGCCCTGTCGAACGCGGCGACGCCGCTGGCCAGGCCCATCGTGGGGCGGATGACGACGTGCTCGTTGAACGCGTCGCCGTAGAGGTCGTTGCGGCCCGCGAGCAGCAGGAGGTTGCCGGTGGCCGGCTCGTCCCGCGGGATGCGGCCCTTGTGCAGCCACCAACCGAGCAGCACGCCGACGGCGACGACGGCGAGCGTCAGCAGCCCGACGGGGGTGAAGTTGAGCAGCGGCGTCTCGTGGGCGTGCTGGCCGGTGGTGGACTCAAGCCAGCCCTGGATCCAGCCGTTCATCAGCATGCCTGCGACGACCGAGAGGATGGCCAGCACGATGAGCGGGACCGTCATCACGCGCGGGGACTCGTGCGGGTGCACGCCGTCCTCCCAGCGCTTCTCGCCGAAGAACGTCATCATCATGAGGCGCGTCATGTAGTAGCCGGTCACGCCGGCGCCGATGAGCGCGAGCACGCCGATCACCGTGTTGTGGTGGAAGGCGGCCTCGATGATGTGGTCCTTCGAGTAGAAGCCCGCGGTGAACGGGAACCCGATGATGGCCAGGTAGCCCATCGCGAAGGTCAGGAACGTGATCCGCATGGGCTTGGCCAAGGCGCCGTAGTGGCGCATATTCACGTCGTCATTCATGCCGTGCATCACGGAGCCGGCGCCGAGGAACATGTTGGCCTTGAAGAAGCCGTGCGTGATCAGGTGGAAGATCGCGAACGAGGCGCCGACCGGGCCGAGGCCCGCCGCCAGCATCATGTAGCCGATCTGCGACATGGTCGAGCCGGCGAGGACCTTCTTGATGTCGTCCTTCGCCGAGCCGATGATCGCGCCGGCCAGCAGCGTGACGGTTCCGACGATGGCGACGGCCGTCAGCGCGAACTCCGACTGCGCGTAGATCACGTTGGAGCGGACGACGAGGTAGACGCCCGCGGTGACCATGGTGGCGGCGTGGATGAGCGCGGAGACCGGGGTGGGGCCCTCCATCGCGTCCAGCAGCCAGGAGTGCAGCGGGACCTGCGCGGACTTGCCGCACGCGCCGATCAGCAGGAAGATGCCGATCATCGTCGCCCAGAACGGGGTGAGGCCCTCCGCGCCGGCGTTGACATCCGCGTAGCTGACCGAGCCGAACATCGCGAACATGGTGAAGATCGCCATCATCAGGCCCAGGTCGCCGACGCGGTTGACGATGAACGCCTTGTTGCCCGCGCGGGCGGCCGACGGCTTGTGCGCCCAGAAGCTGATCAGGAGGTACGAGGCGAGGCCCACGCCCTCCCAGCCGAGGAACAGCACGAGGTAGTTGTCGGCCAGCACCAGCGTGAGCATCGCGGCGACGAACAGGTTCAGGTAGGCGAAGAACCGGCGACGACGGTCGTCGTGGGACATGTAGCCGATCGAGTAGACGTGGATCAGCGAGCCGACGCCGGTGATCAGAAGCACGAAGAGGATCGACAGCGGGTCGGCCAGCAGGCCGAACTTCACCGACCAGGAGCCGGTGGCCATCCACTCGTAGACCTCGACGTTGATCGCGCGGCCGTCGCCGAAGCCCGGATCGAACGAGTTGGCGCCGAGCATCTGGACGAACAGCACGAGGCCGAGCAGGAACGACACGACGGGGGCCGCGGTGCCGAGCAGGTGGCCCCAGCCGTCGCTCGCCTTGCCGACGAGCAGCAGGAACGCGGCGGAGGCCAGCGGCACCGCGATGAGTAGCCAGGTCATCATGCCCGGGCCGGAGAAAGCAGATTCGAGGAGTTGCACGCTTCTCGTCCCCCTAGAACTTCATCAGGTTGGCGTCGTCGACCGAGGCGGAGCGGCGGGCGCGGTACACGGCGACGATGATCGCCAGGCCCACGACCACCTCCGCGGCCGCCACGACCATCACGAAGAAGGCCGCGATGAGCCCGTCGAGATTGCCGTGGAAACGGGCGAAGGAGACGAACGCCAGGTTGGTGGCGTTCAGCATGAGCTCGATGCTCATGAAGGCGATGATCGCGTTGCGGCGGAGCAGGAAGCCCGCGATGCCGATCGCGAAAAGGATCGCCGAGAGGATCAGGAAACCCTCGGGGTTCATTCGTCGTCTCCTTCGATCTCCTCGTCGCGGGCGTCGAGCGCCGCGTACGCCGAGGTGGTGGGGGCGCGCAGCTCGTCGACGTCCACGATCACGCCGCGCATGGCGAGCGTCCGGGACACCGACTTCTCCGCGATCGAGCCGTCGGGCAGGAGCGCCGGCGTCGAGATCGCGTTGTGCCGGGCGAAAACGCCGGAGTTGGGCAGCGGTCCCGGGTGCTCGCCGAGCTCGCCGTAGTCGCGGGTCCGCTGGACCATCTGCTCGGGCTGCGAGACCTTCTTCTTCAGCTCCTCGCCGTGCGCGAGCACCACGGCGCCGACGGCGGCGGTGATCAGCAGCGCGGCGGTCGCCTCGAACAGGAACACGTACCTGCTGAACAGCATGGCGGCGATCGACTCGATGTTGCCGCCGTGCTCCGCGTTCGCGTCGGCGAGGCCCGCGGGCGCGCCGCCCAGCGTGAACTGGCCGACGGCGGAGATCAGCAGGACGCCGACGCCGAGCGCCACGAGCGACGCCGCGATGCGGTGGCCCTTGAGCGTCTCGACGACCGAGTCCTGCGCGTCGACGCCGATCAGCATGACGACGAACAGGAACAGCATCAGGATGGCGCCGGTGTAGACGACGATCTGCACCACGAACAGGAACGGGGCGTCCTGCGCCGCGTACAGCACGGCGATGGAGATCATCACGCCGGCCATGGCGATGGCCGAGTGGACCGGCTTGCGCGAGAGGAGGAGTCCGAGGGCGCAGAGCACCGCGAACGGCGCGCACACCCAGAAGGCCACCTCACTGGCGGTAACCAGCGGGATCAACGGGATCATTTGGCCGCTCCTGAGGTCGAGGCGGTGCGGGTGTCGGGCTGGCCGGTGGCGGGGAGGCCGAGGAAGTAGTCCTTCTCGTCGTCGCCGAG
>DAONOU010000127.1:0-7468 GCA_035409265.1 Arachnia sp.
CGGAACCGCCGACGATGCCGATCCGCTCCCCAGGCTCGACGGTCAGCGTCACGTCGCGCAGCGCGACGAACGGCACCCCGGAGCGGCGATAGGTCGCCGTGGCTCCGGTCAGCTCGACGAGGCTCACGATGCACCCCCCGGACGGTAGTAGTCCGCGACGCTGGGCAGCCGCTCCCCCGGCGGCACGCCGTCGATCCGGGCGGAGGCGATCAGGCCGCGCGTGTAGGGATGCCGGGGATCGGCGATCAGGTCGTCGATGGGCCCCTCCTCGACGATGCGGCCCTCCAGCATCACCGCCACCCGGTCGCAGACCTCCCGCACGACGGCGAGGTCGTGCGAGACGAAGACCGTCCCGCGATCCGTCAGCTGGTCGGCGAGCAGGCGGAGGATCTGGCGCTGCACGATCACGTCGAGCGCGGTGGTGGGCTCGTCGCACAGCACGAGGTCCGGCCGGTTGGCGAGCGCCATCGCGATCAGCGCCCGCTGCCGCTGCCCGCCGGAGAGCTCGTGCGGGAACGACTGCGCGATCCGGTCGGGCTGCTCGATGCCGACCCTCCCGAGCCACTCGATCACGGCGTCGCGGATCGAGCCGCGACGATCGTTGTGGTGCAGCGCGACGACCTCGCCCAGCTGCCTGCCGACCCGCATCGTCGGGTCCAACGCCGTCATGGGCTCCTGGAAGACCATGGACATGCGGTCGCCGCGCAGCGCGCGCCGGTCCCGCTCGGGCATCCCGACCAGCTCCACGCCGTCGAACCGGATCGAGCCGGTGACCTCCGCGTGTTCGGGGAGCAGGCCCATGACGGCGAGCGCCGTGACGGACTTGCCCGAGCCGGACTGCCCGATGATGCCGAGGCGGTCGGTGGCCCCGAGCGCGAACGAGATGCCGTCGACGGCGACGGCGCGGCTCCGCCCGAAGCGGACGGTCAGGTCGGTGACCTCCAGCAGGCTCACGTGACCTCCCTCAGGCGCGGGTCGAGCAGGTCGCGGAGGCCGTCGCCCAGCAGGTTGAAGCCCAGCGTCGCGACGGCGATGGCGAGGCCCGGCCACAGCGCGAGCAGCGGCTCGCTGAACAGGTAGTCCTGCGCCTCGCGCAGCATCCGGCCCCAGGTGGGCTGGTCCGGACCGGACCCGAGGCCCAGGTAGCTGAGGCCGGCCTCGGCGAGGATGGCGATGCCGAAGCTCACGGAGGCCTGGACGCCGAGCACCGGCGCGATATTCGGCAGCACATGCCGGGCCGCGATGGTCGCCGTCGGCGTGCCGCTGAGCCGCGCGGCCTCGATGTAGCCCTGGCTCATCACTTGCAGCGTCGCCGCGCGCGCGATCCGCACGAAGGCCGGGATGGTGGCGAGGCTGATCGCCATCATCGCCGTCCACGTGGAGCCGCCGAGCGCCGCCGCGAACAGGATGGCGAGCAGCAGGGCCGGGAAGCCGTAGAGGATGTCGGACAGCCGCAGCGGCAGCTCGCTGACCCAGCCCCGCGTCATCCCGGCGGACACCCCGAGCGGAACGCCGACGACCGCGGCCCCCGTCACCGAGAGGACGCCGACGAGCAGGCAGATCCGGGCGCCGCTCATGATCCTCGACAGCACGTCGGCGCCGAAGCCGTCGGTGCCGAGCACGTGCGGCCACCCCGGAGGCAGCAACAGGTCGTCGCTGATCGCCGTCGGATCGAACGGCGTCCACAGCACGCCGAAGAGCGCGAGGATCACGACGAGGCCGATGCAGGCGAGGCCGAGGAAGAGGGTCGCGTGCCTCATGCCGCCTCCGCCCTGCGCCGGACCCGCGGGTCCACCAGCTGGTAGGCGACGTCGACCAGGAAGTTGATCAGCAGCACGGACCAGACCAGCAGCAGGACGATGGCCTGGACCACGTTCAGGTCGCGCTTGGCGACGGCCTGCAGCAGCGTCGAGCCCAGTCCGTTCAGCGCGAACACCTGCTCGATGATGATGGCTCCCACCAGCAGCGTCGCGAGCTGCAGCCCGATGACGGTCAGCAGCGAGATGCCGACGTTGCGCAGCCCGTGGCGCCACAGCGCCCCGGATCGCGACCAGCCGACGGCGCGGGCGGTACGGAAATAGTCCTCGTGCGTGACGTCGATGACGGCGCTGCGCACGTATCGGGAGATCACGGAGGCTTGCACCAGGGCCAGCGAGGCGACGGGGAGGACGAGGTGCTGGGCCCACTCCCCCGGCGAGTCCCAGAAGGAGACGTAGCCGCCCGCCGGCAGCCAGCGCATCCTGATCGCGAAGACGATGACAAGCCAGATGCCCGCCCAGAAGGCGGGGATGGCGAGGCCGACCTGCGAGAGCGCGGAGGCGACCGCGCCGTCGAGGTGCCGACGCCGCACGGCCGCGTACGCGCCGACCGGCAGGGCGAAGAGGACGGCGAACAGCATCCCGAGGACGACGAGCGAGACCGTCACCTCGAGCCGCGCCGCGACCAGGGGCGCGACGGCGGCGCGGCTGCCCAGGAACGACGTCCCGAAGTCGAACCGCAGCGCTCCCCCGACCCACTCGAGGTAGCGCTCGAGGAATGGGCGGTTCAGCCCGAGCTGCTCGCGCAGGGCCGCCGCCTCCCCCGGGGCGGCGTTGGTGCCGAGGAGGATCTGGGCGATGTCGCCGGGCAGCGCGTTGGTCGCGGCGAAGATCAGCAGCGACGCGACGAGCAGGCTCGCGGCCAGCCACGCCGCGCGCGCGCCGATGCGCCCGAGCACCGCCATGACGAGGGGATCAGTCGCGCGAGGCGAGCGTTGTCAGGTCGAAGGCGAGGCTGACCCGGTTGTTCTGCACGCCCGAGATCTTGGCCGAGGCCACGGTGATGTTGGGCAGGAGGAACAGCCAGTCCGCGGCCGCGTCGTCGGCGAGCAGCCGGGCGGCCTGCTTGAGCTTGGCGATCTGCTCCTCGTCCGTGCCGACATCGCCCTCGGCCATCAGCCGCTGGAACTCCGCGTTGTGGTAGTTCCAGTAGTAGTCGTCGAGGGCGAAGGCGCGGAGGTCCCGGGGCTCGACATGCGCGACGATGGTCATGTCGTAGTCGCGCTTCGTGTAGACGAAGTCGAGCCAATCCGCGAACTGGAGCGTGTCGAGCTCCAGGGTGATGCCCACCTCCGCCAGTTGCGCAACGAGGAAGCGCCCGATCGACGGGCCGTAGGCGAGGGCCGGCACGCGGAGGCGCAGCGTGAGACCGTCCTCGTACCCGGCGTCCTTGAGCAGCTGCTTGGCCTTCGCCTGGTCGAACGGATAGGTGTTCGACAGGTCCTCGAACCACGGGTCGGTGGGTGGGACCATGGAGCCGATCAGCTCGCCCTTGCCCGCCCAGGTCGCCTTCACGAGCGCCTTGCGGTCGATGGCGTGGTTGATCGCCTGGCGGACCTCGAGCTTCGAGAGCGCCTCGTTCTCGTGGTTGAAGCCCAACACGACCTCGCCGTTGGTGACGCCCTCGTGGACCGAGAACCGCGACGTGTCGGCGAACTGGGTGATGGTCTGCGGCAGCGTCAGGTTGGTGATCAGGTCCAGCTGGCCCGACAGCAGTGCCGCGTTCATGGCGTTGGCATCCGCGTAGTAGCGGAAGTTGACCTCGTCGAAGCGCGCGGGGGTGCCCCAGTAGGCGCCGTTGGCCTTCAGCTGCACGAGGTTGCCCTGGTCCCAGGAGGAGAACTGGTAGGGGCCGGATCCCGCGGACTCCTTCGAGAAGTCCCCCGTGTAGGCGGGGTCGGTGATGATGCCCGCCGGGCCCGTCAGCTCGTACAGCCACTGGTGCGACGGGCGCGACAGCGTGACGACGACCGTCTTCGCGTCCGTCGCCGTGATGGTGTCGACGGGCGCCCACGCGCTGCGGATCTGATTGGTCGCCTTTTCGCTGCGCGCCCGCTCGAAGCTGGCGACGACGGCGTCGGCCGAGACCGGGGCGCCCGAGGCGAACTTGGCCTTCGGGTCGAGGGTGAAGGTGTAGGTGAGCAGGTCGTCGGAGCGGGTCCAGCCCTGCGCGAGCAGCGGCTTGGTCTCCCCCTCCGAGTCGAGCTTCAGCAGCGTCTCGTAGACGTTGTAGAGCAGCACGTAGGCGGTGCCGGCGCCGGAGACGGTGATCATGTCGAGCCCCTCGGGCTCCAGCGTGTCGCCGATGTTCAGCACCCGGGCGTCGCCGACCTCGGGATCCATCGGGCGGGTACAGGCCGCGACCGTGAGGGCCAAGGCGAGGGTGAGTAACAGGCCTACCCACCTGCGTGCAGTGCGCATCGTCTTCGTCGTTTCCTTCCGGGCGCTTTCAGGCCGGAGCCAGTCTATCCGGACGGCCCTCACCGCACCTGCCGCAGGCTTTCGCCGTCGGCGCAATCGGGCATGATTGCCCTCATGACCGACGAGCCGAGGCGGGCGCTCTCCTGGCCGAGCAGGACGCTGAAGCACGCGTCGCTGCGCGCCTTCGACCTGTCCGAGCGCACCGTCAAGGCGGGCTGGCGGTCGCAGCAGCTCCGGGTGAGGCGCTGGCGCTCCCGCTTGTTCATGATCGTCCAGATCTCCGTCGCCGCGGGCGTCTCCTGGGGCATCGCCCGCTACGGGCTGGGCCACGAGTCCCCGTTCCTCGCCACCGTCGCGGCCATCATCTGCCTCGGCTTCTCGTTCGGTCAGCGGCTGGGCCGCGTCGTCGAGGTCGCCGTCGGCGTGACCGTCGGGGTCGCGATCGGCGACCTCTTCGTGCACTTCTTCGGCACCGGCGTGTGGCAGATCATGCTCGTCATCGGCGTCGCGCTCTCGGTGGCCACCTGGCTCGGCGCGCGGACCCTGATGGTCACCCAGGCCGCTGTGCAGGCGGCGACGGTGCTTACCGTCGCCGCGCCCGGGTTCGAGGCAGGCGTCGACCGCTGGCTCGACGCCCTGATCGGGTGCACGGTCGCGCTGGTGTTCGCGACGGTTGCCCCCACCTCGCCGATCAACCGCCCGCGCATCCTCGCGGCGAAGGTACTCCACGAGGCCGCGCTCACCGTCCGCGCGATGGTCGAGACGCTGCGCGACGGCGACCACGAGCAGGCCGAGCGCATCCTGGAGCGGGCGCGCGCCACCGAGTCGGAGCTCGCGGCGCTCCTAACGGCGTCGAACGAGGGCATGGCGGTGGTGCGCACCTCGCCGTTCCTGCGTCGGCACCGCGAGCTGGCGCAGGAGGTGTCAGATCTCGTCGTGCCGCTGGACCGCTACATCCGCAACCTGCGCGTGCTCGCCCGCCGCGTCGTCGCGGCCACGTACCGGGGCGAGCGGATCCCCACCGAGTACCTGGGCCTGCTCACCGACTTCGCCCAGGTCACCGACGAGTGCGCGGCCGAGCTGTTCGCGCGCCGCATCCCCACCGCGGTCGTTCCGCGGCTTCGCTCCCTCGGCGAGGCCAGCTCGCACGTCACGATCCACCGCCAGTTGTCGTCGACCGTGATGCTCGCGCAGCTCCGCTCGATGATCGTCGACCTGATGGAGCTCTGCGGCGAGGACTACACGGACGCCCGCGACGCCGTCCCCGACATGGACTGACGGGAACCGACAGGGCCTCCCACGGCGGCGAGCGCGCGGCTACCGTTGTGCCCGAACACCGGACCCGAGGAGAGACCATGAGCACCGACGCCGCTGCGACCGTCGACGACCTGCTTGCCGAGCTGCGCGCCGGACGCACCATCGAGGGCGGCTCGCCGCTGCTCGCCGTGATGCATCGGGTGTCGCAGGGCGCGCTGAGGATCACCGCGGAGCTCAACGGGAGCTACCACGACGAGGCCGGCGTCCGGGCGCTGCTCTCCGAGCTCATCGGGGCGCCGGTCCCCGACTCGGTCGTCGTCTTCCCGCCGTTCCGCGCCGACTTCGGGAGGAACATCCGGATCGGCGAGGGCGTGTTCATCAACTCCGGGTGCGCCTTCCAGGACCAGGGCGGGGTCACGATCGGCGACGGCGCGGTCATCGCCGCGGCCTCCGTCGTCACGCGGGACGTGCCGCCGCGCACGATCGCCGTCGGCTCCCCCGCCCGGGTCGTCCGCGCGATCGACTGACGCGGCTGCGTCGGCCCATCAGGCGTGGTCGACGCGGTCGAGGAAGGCGAGCATCCGCTTCGTGACGAGCGCGGCCGCGCCGGCGTCGTAGGCGGCGAGGCTGCGGTCCGTGAACAGGTGCCGGTCCCCGGGGTACAGGTACACCTCCGCGCGTTCCGGGCCGAGGACGCTCAGCATCTCCTCCGCGAACGGGAGGTCCTCCTGGAAGAACTCGTCGCCCTCGGCGCCGTGCACCTGGACGCGGATCCCGTCGGGGAAGGGCCCGAAGGACCACTCGCCGACGATCGGGAGCGCGGACTCGAGCATCACGAGCCCCGCGGCTCCCGGTCGCGTGACGGCGAGCCGTATCGCGGCCATCGCCCCGTACGAGATGCCGGCGTACACCAGCCGCTCCGGCAGCCCCTCGACGGCGCGGGCCACGCGCCCGTCGATCACGCCGTCGCCGAGCGCCTCCAGGTAGGCGAAGCCGTCCTCGATCGACGGATACGTCCGCCCCTCGAACAGGTCCGGCGTGTGTACCGTATGCCCGGCCGCCCGCAGGTCGTCGGCGAGCGCCCGCACGCCGTCGGTCAGCCCTTGGACGTGATGGAAAAGCAAAATCTCGGCCATGATCGCTCCCTGTGTGTGGCCGCGGCAAGGAACATGCCACATCGTGAACGAGCCTACTGCGGCGTGTCGAAAGTAGCTCGCGGCTTCCAGCGTCCCGCGAGCGCCTCGACGAGGAAGTCGTCCTCGGCCTCGTTGCCCGGCAGGGACAATGCCCGCCGATACGCCTCCGCAGCCTCCGACTCCCGTCCCAACTCCGTGAGCGTCACGGCCCGCGCGACGTGGAACGCGCGTAGCCGCTCCACACCGGGAAGTGTTGTGAGCGCATCGAGGCGGCGAAGCCCCTCCTCACGGCCGACCGCGCGGCCGATCGCCACGGCCCTCGCAACACGGACGACCGGTCCGGGCTCGATGCGCTCCAGCATGCCGTACAGCACCGCGATCTGCGGCCAGTCGGTCTCCTCGAAGGTCACGGCCTCTGCGTGCAGCGCCGCGATCGCCGCCTGGATCGCGTAGGTTCCGGCGCCCGCTCCTCCCGCGGCCGCCGTCGCAAGCTCGATGCCCTCGCGCATCAGCCGCGCATCCCAGAGGCTCCGGTCCTGCCGCGCCATGGGGACGGGACGGCCGTCGCGATCGGTGCGGGCCGGCCGACGGGCCTCGGTCAGTAGGAGAAGGGCGAGCAGCCCGGTGGTCTCGGCCGACGGCATGAGCCTCCGCAGCAGCCGAGCCAGCTCGATGGACTCCGCGGTGAGGTCGTCGCGCACGTGAACCTCGCCGGTCGAGCGCGCGAAGCCTTCCGCATACAGCAGGTACACCACGCGCAACACCTCGACGGCACGCTCGGCACGCTCGTCGCGTCGCTCGCGATCCTCGCCGGATCCATCGTGACGGTCTCGACCG
>DAONOU010000128.1:0-7462 GCA_035409265.1 Arachnia sp.
TCCATCACCGCACCCGATGGTGGCGGGCGGAGCGCGCACCACTAGGGTGTACTCACGTGGTAACGAATTCCCCCTCGGCAGCAAAGCTGCCCACCGGGTCGGACAATCTGACCGGCCTCGACCGCTTCTTCGACATCACCAAGCGCCGCAGCTCCGTCGGCCAGGAGATTCGCGGCGGTCTCGTCACGTTCTTCGCGATGGCCTACATCATCGCGCTGAACCCGCTCATCATCGGCACGGGTGCGGACAAGAACGGCAACCTGATCTCGGGTGCCGCCAAGTTCACCGACGCCGCGATGACCCAGGTCGACGGCGCGGCCGTCGGCGCCTCGATCGCCATGGTCGCCGCGGCGACCGCGCTGATCGCCGGCATCATGACCATCCTGATGGGCGTCGTCGGCCGCTTCCCGATGGCCATCGCCTCGGGCCTCGGCCTGAACGCGCTCGTCGCCTTCACCCTCGCCCCGCAGATGACCTGGCCGCAGGCCATGGGCCTGGTGGTCTGGGAAGGCATCATCATCACGATCCTCGTGCTGACCGGCTTCCGCACCGCCGTGTTCAAGGCGGTCCCGCCGCCGCTGCGCACCGCCATCTCGGTCGGCATCGGCCTGTTCATCGCCTTCGTCGGCCTGGTCAACGCGGGCGTCGTCCGCCCCGGCGGCGGCACCCCCGTCACGCTGGGCATCAACGGCCACATGATGGGCTGGCCGATCCTGGTCTTCCTCATCGGCATGACCCTGCTGATCACGCTGCACGTGCTCAAGGTCAAGGGCGCGATGCTGATCTCGATCATCTCCGCCACCGTGCTGGCGCTGATCGTCGAGGCCGTCGGCCACATGGGCGGCCAGGCGCCTGACGGATCCAACCCGACCGGCTGGGCGCTCAACGTGCCGACCCTCTCGAGCTTCTCGCTGCCGGACCTCGGCCTCCTCGGCCGGGTCGACATGATCGGCGCGTTCTTCCCCGACGGCTCGTTCTCGATCGCGCACGCGCTCACGCTCATCGTGCTGGTCTTCTCGCTGCTGCTCGCCGACTTCTTCGACACCATGGGCACCATGGTCGCCGTCGGCTCCGAGGGCGGGCTCAACGACGCCGACGGCATGCCGCCGCGGACCACCGAGATCCTGCTCGTCGACTCGCTCGGCGCCGTCGCGGGTGGCCTCGGCTCCGTGTCGTCGACCACCAGCTACGTGGAGTCGACGGCGGGCGTCGGCGAGGGTGCTCGCACCGGCCTCGCCTCCGTCATCACCGGAGCCGCGTTCCTGGCCGCCGTGTTCGTCGCCCCGCTGGTGAACCTGGTCCCGTTCGAGGCGGCCAGCCCCGTGCTGGTGTTCGTCGGCTTCCTGATGATCTCGCAGATCAACGAGATCGACTGGACGCGCCCCGAGATCGGCATCCCCGTCTTCCTGACGATCATCCTGATGCCGTTCACGTACTCGATCACCGTCGGCATCGGCGCGGGCTTCCTGGCCTACGTCTTCATCCGGCTGATCCGTCGCGAGGCGAAGAAGATCCACCCGCTGATGTACGTCGTCGCCGCGATGTTCGTCATCTACTTCGCCCAGGGTGTGATCCTGAACCTCATCGGCGGGTAACACAAGGTGACATTCGTCACGGGCAATTCGTGACAGCGGCCCCTCACGCGAGGGGCCGCTTTTGCGAAGACTGGACCCATGATCGAGACACCCGGCATCCGCCTCACCTCCCTCACCAAGCGCTTCGGCGCGCTCACCGCCGTCGACGACGTGTCCCTGACCGTCCCCACCGGCCAGATCCTCGCGCTGCTGGGACCCAATGGCGCGGGCAAGTCGACGACCACCGAGATGATCCTCGGCATCACCCGCCCGGACGCCGGCGAGATCCAGGTGTTCGGGCGGTCGCCGGTCGCCGCGACCCGCGCGGGCGACCTCGGCGCGATGCTGCAGAACGGCACGCTGCTGTGGGACACGAAGGTCGGCAGGCTGCTGCGCGGCATGCGCGCGCTGCACCGTCACCCGCTGCCGCTCGACCGCGTCATCGAGCTCGCCGACGTCGGATCGTTCCTCTCCACCAGCACGAGCAAGCTGTCCGGCGGGCAGGCGCAGCGGGTCCGCTTCGCGCTCGCCATCATGGCCGACCCGCGGCTGTTGATCCTCGACGAGCCCACCGTCGGCCTGGACGCCCTGTCCCGCCGCCGCTTCTGGGCCACGATGACCGACTTCACGGCCACCGGCCGCACGGTCGTGTTCGCCACGCACTATCTCGACGAGGCCGACGAGTTCGCCGACCGGATCGTCGTCCTGGACAAGGGGCGCGTCATCGCCGACGGCACGGGCCGCGAGATCCGGCGGGTCGTCGGCGGCCGCACGATCTCCTTCGCCGGACCCGAGCGCGATTGGGCGGGGTTGCCCGGCGTCCTCGCCGCGGCCACTCAGGACGGCAGGCACCTGCTCACCTGCTCCGACTCCGACGCCACCCTCCGCGCCCTGTTCCGCGACCCCGACGGCGCGGCCATCCGGGACGTCGAGGTCGCGTCGCCCAGCCTCGAGGACGCGTTCCTCACGCTCACGGAAGCAGCCTGACATGACCACGATGACCGCACCCGCCCCCAGCTCGCACCGCGTCGGCCCCGCCGGCTTCTCCGTCGCGCGGTTCGGCCGCTACTACGCGTTCAGCCTCGGCACCATCGTCCGCGACTGGTCGTTCCTCGTGTTCATCATCGCGATGCCGGTGACGATGTACCTGTTCTTCACCTCCATCTACGGCGGCGACGCCGACGACCCCGCGGGCGCCGTCGTCGCCGCGGTGATGATGGTCACCATGGCCACCTACGGCGGGCTCGGCGCCGCGATGAACGCAGGCGCCAGCATCCAGTCCGAGCGGTCCTCGGGCTGGTTCCGGACCCTCATGCTCACGCCGCTGAACCCGGCGGAGTTCGTCGCGGCGAAGGTGTTGACCGCCGTCACCGTCGTGATGCCCGCGCTGCTCACGGTGTTCGCGGCAGGCGTCGTGCGCGGCGTCCGGCTCGACCCGCCGGTCTGGGCCGCGACCTTCGGGCTGCTGCTCGCCGCGCTCCTGCCCATGGTCCTGCTCGGCCTCTCCATCGGCCTGTTGTTCAAGCCCCAGACGGCGTCGGCGGTGACGACGCTGACCATGCTGGCGCTGTCGATGATCGGCGGGCTGTGGGTGCCGCTGGAGATGATGCCCGGCGCGATGCAGGCCGTCGGTCGGCTCACGCCGTCCTACTGGGCGGGGCAGATCGGCAGCTGGCCTCTGGTGGGCGGCGCGTTCCCCTGGCGCGGCGTCCAGGTGATCGCCGTCTGGTCGATCCTCCTGCTGATCCTCGGCGCCCTCAGCTACCGTCGAGCTGTGCGCACCTCGCGCCGATCGAACTGACGAGAGGTCGATGTGACCGACGACGACCGCGTGGCCCCGGGCTTCGTGCCCGAGGCCTGCGACCTGCCCGGCTGGCGTCGCGGCTTCGCGCAGGGCGCCGGCTACACGCTGCCGTCGCTCGCGTTCCTCTTCATCCCCATCTACTTCCTGCGCGACAGCCCGCAGGTGTGGGTGGTGACGGCGCTCATGGCGGGCGTCGGCGCGTTCATGCTGGGCACCAGCTGGGTGTTGCACCTCGGCGAGGCCCGCCGCTGGCTGTGGTTGGCCGGGCTGATCCTGCTCATCATGACGCTCGGCATCGTGACCGACGGGGAGGCGAAGTTCGCCTATTTCGCGCCGTTCCCCACCACCGCCGCCGCGCTGCTGATCCGCTGGCGGGAGGCGCGCCTCGTGATCGTCCTGATCTCGCTGGCGGCCGGCGGGTGGTCGCTCGCCCGGGGCGACATCTTCGGCGTGGTGCTCGCGATCATGGCGGCCACCATCGGCTCGACGGTCGGCTTGACGCTGCAGGCCGAGCACGCCCGACGCCGGGCCGAGGTCGCCGAGCAGCGCACCGCCGTGTTTGCGGTCGCGGCGGAGCGCGAGCGGATCGGCCGCGACCTGCACGACATCCTCGGCCATTCGCTGACCACCGTCGCCATCAAGGCCGACCTCGCCGCCCGGTTGGTGGGCCGCGACGACGAGGCGGCCAGGGCGGAGATCGCGTCGCTGGGCGCCGTCGCCCGCCAGGCCCTGGCCGACGTCCGTGCCACGGCCTCCGGGATGCGCCACGTGAGGCTCGCCTCAGAGATCGCGTCGGCCAGGTCCGTGCTGGTCGCCGCGGGCGTCGAGGCGAGGACGCCCGCGGCCGTTCCCGACCTCGACGACGACGCCTCGGAGGTGCTGGGCTACGCCGTGCGGGAGGCCGTCACCAACGTCGTGCGGCACGCGGCGGCGACCACCTGCACCATCGAGTGCGGACCGGGCTGGGTCCGGGTGCGCGACGACGGCGCCGGCATCGCGCCCGGCGCCGGGGGCGAGGGCCTCGACGGCCTCCGCCGCCGCGTCGAGGACGCGGGCGGGTCGCTGACCGTCGAGTCGTCGGGGAGCGGAACCGTCATCGAAGCCAAGTTGGGCGACCGCCGGTTGAACCACTCACCGCTGGGTGAGTCGAAGCTTGAGACACCGCTGGTTGAGCCGGTCCCCCGCGCGAAGCGCCGGGACCGTGTCGAAACCAATAGACCGGCGGCCGAGGAGCAGTCATGACCACGATCGTGATCGCGGAGGATCAGGCGCTGATCCGCGCGGCGTTGCGCGCCATGTTGGAGCTTGAGGACGACCTCACGGTCATCGGCGAGGCGGGCACGTGCGCGGAGGCCGTCGCGGTCGTCGGCGCGAACCGTCCCAACGTGCTGCTGCTCGACGTCCAGATGCCCGACGGCGGGCTCGGCGTCGAGGACGGGCTCGAGGCGATCGCGCCGGCGACCGCGGCGTCGCCCGACACGCGCGTCATCGTCGTGACGACGTTCGGGCGCCCGGGCTACCTTCGCCGCGCGCTGGAGGCCGGCGCCGTCGGCTTCCTGGTCAAGGACACGCCCGCGGACCGGCTGATCGAGGCGATCCGCCGCGCCGCGCGCGGGCTGCGCGTCGTCGACCCGGAGCTGGCCGCGGCCTCGCTGTCGATCGGCCCCTCGCCGTTGTCGGCGAAGGAGGCGCTGGTGCTCGGCGCCTCGGCAGGCGGCGCGAGCACCGAGGAGATCGCCGCCGCGGTGTCCCTCTCCGAGGGCACCGTGCGCAACTACCTGAGCTCGGCCATCGGCAAGCTCGGCGCCCGCAACCGCGCCGAGGCCCTGCTCACCGCGACCGACAACGGCTGGGTCTGATACCGCTCCTCAAGAGGTTCCGCAGCCCGCGCGACCCGATCCTCTGACGGCTATCGTGGCTGCAAACGTTCGATCCGCGTGGCCGAACCGGACACCGTGTACGCCAAAGTCACATAGTTGACTCTGGCGTTCACGCTAGTCCTGATCCTGGCCGGAACTGGACGTTTGCAGCCACGATAACGGGCACCCGCCGAGGATGCGCGGCCAGGCGCGGGCCGACTTATCCACAGGCGCTCACCGAACGCTGTCACAGCACGCCTCCGGCGGGCATGATCGGGTGCATGGACAGGAAGGCCTTCGCGACATGGAGCCGCGATCATCGCGGCGTCGTCACGCGAGCCGAACTGATCGAGGCCGGGGTCAGCCCTGGGACGATCGCCAACCGCGTCGGCAACGGCGAATGGCAGCGACCGTTCCACGGCGTGCTCGTTCTGTCGCCGGAACCGCCGACGGTTGAACAACGGCTCCTATGCGTCCAGAAGTGGGCCGCGGACCGGGCCGTGTTCTCACATCAGACCGCGGCTTACCTGCACGGCCTGCGCCGCGACCTGCCGCCGGTCCTCGACGTCTCCGTACCCGCGTCGATTGGCTTACGCTCAACCGCCAGATGCGCGGTCCACCGCACACGGGTTCCGCTGACGCGAGTCGGCAACCCTTCGCGCACCTGTCTGGAGCAGACCGTCGTCGATCTCGTCGACGACGCGGCCACCGAGTCCGGCGTGCTCGACGTCCTGATCAGAGCCATCCAGCTTGGAATGAGCGTGCCCCGCTTCCTCGGTCACCTCGCCACATACACGCGCGTCCGGCACCGCGACTTCGTGCTCCGCGTGACGGCCGAGACTGCCGACGGCGTCGAGTCCCATCTCGAACTCGAGTACCTGCGCCGAGTGGAGCGGGCCCACGGTCTCCCCCGATCCATCCGACAGAAGCGAGAGCAGATCCGCGGGCGGTGGATTCGCTCCGACTGCTGGTACCCCGAGTTCGGGGTCCGCGCCGAGCTCGACGGCGAACTCGCCCATCCGGGCAGAGCGACGGCAGACGACCTCATCCGCGACAACGACGTCCGCCTCGCACTCGACGAGATCACCCTGCGTTACCGCTGGCCCCACGTCTGGGACACGCCGTGCCTCGTCGCAGGCCAGGTCGCGGCCGCTCTGCGCAAGCGCGGCTGGCAGAAAGACCTGATGCCATGCTCCCCGGGATGCGTCGCTCCGGCAGTGCTGGCGTCGCTCACCGTCTCCGTCGCCTGATCTCGTTATCGTGGCTGCAAACGCCCACTGTGCGCCGGTGTCAGGGTTAGCGTGAATGTCAGAGTCAACTATGTGACTTTGGCGTACACGGTGCCCGCTTTGGCCACGCGAATCGGACGTTTGCAGCCACGATGAACCGCTGCGGCCGGGCCGATCCGGGCTGGATCTACGATGTTGGCATGTGCAATGCCGAGTGGACAGCCGACGACCTCCGGGCGTGGCTGCGCGCTCGACGACGGCGCTCCCGTCGGAGCTGGTCGGATTGGTACGCCCTGGTCTTCGCGGCGGCGGTCCTGCTGCCGATGGTGGCCTCGCTCGCCGGAGAACTCCGGCTGCCGCTGTTGACCTGCACGACCGGAGGGGCATGCGTCACGGCGACGCGGTTGTTGCCCTTCACGTGGTTGGTCGCGAGTTCCCTGGCGGTGGCCGCGGTCTTGTCGCTGCTCGGGCCGATAGCGACGACGGCGGCGACCGCGTCGTGGATTCTCTCGACCCCGTTGGACCGGGGAGATCTTCTATCCCCTGGTCTCGCCCGGCTCGTCGTCATCGGTGTGGTGATAGGGCTCCTCTCCGGCGTACTACTGTGGGTGCTCGCGGGCGGTTCGCCGCTGTGGATCGCAGCCTGCACGTCAACCGTGGTCTTGGCTGTCCTCTCCGCGGCGCTGGCGCAGCAGGGTGGAGGATGGCACACGCTGCGAGTGGCCGTCGCGATTGTGGCCAGCGGTTGGGCCATGCGCGGACCCGCGCCGGGATCGCGGGCGCGGCCTCCGGCGCGGATGCCGGGCTGGCCCTGGACATCGCGGCGCTGAACCTCGGCGGAACCGGATCCTCGAGCGCGCTCACCACGACCACTCACGTCGGCTGGCGAGGGGTGGCCGGGTACGAGGTGCGCAGGCTCGCGCGACGTTCGCCACGGCTGCTCTGGGGTCTGGTCGCGACGATCGTCGCCGCCGCGTTCATTCCGATTCATCCGAC